>JAOAPQ010000397.1 GCA_025462965.1 Bryobacterales bacterium | reverse complement strand
CGGTGATGTAAACGTATGCGCCCTCGGCAACGAACTGCTCTGCTGTCGCGAGTCCGATACCGCTGCTTCCGCCGGTGATCACAGCAATTTTTCCTGTCAATTTGCTCATATAGTTTCTCCTTGTGGCTGCTTCGTCCGAACGGAGCGGATCTGCCAGGGGTGAGTAGATGGGATACGCTCTCTACCAGGCGCGCGGGACGGTTCCGTCTCGCTCTGATGCACCATGGCGACGGTATACCCGGTTGAGGAAACAGTCGTTGCAGGTTCAGCTTTGCTTTGTTTTTTGTTGTCCTTTCGAGTGACAACCGCTCATTGCCGTCGCGGATCTCATCTCCATGCTGAGTTCCTGCCGCGTTTTGGAGGGCAACATGAAGAAGTAGTCCGCAGACAATCTGAGGGCTCCCCTGATGGAGCGGAAGCGGGCCGCAATCGCGGCTGCGGCACGGGAGAGCTTCCTGCCAATGCCGGGCCATGATCCGGGCCCGTCTTTTGTCGAGACGGCGAAGTGGGATCGACTCTAACCATCACGTAGTTGGATGGGATCGTGACGGTCGTAAGGGTGAATTGGTCTTCGCAGTCAGGGTTCGTTTGAGTCCACGTGCCGTCGACATAGTTGCCATCGCAACGAGTCGAAGCGGCTTCGTCTGTCGCTGTGCGTTGAACGAAAACCGGGAACGTGGTGAGCCTAAAGTAAGCCGCGGCGTCCTCCCGGCCGATGCCGCCCACGGAGACGGTACGGCGGACCGCAGGCTCGAGATCCTCCAGATGGAGATATACGCTAAAAGTAAAGCGTGTATTTCCGTATTCATCCGAAGCCATCGGCGGGGCGCTGAATGAATAACTGATTTGGTAGGCAGGCGCGAGGGATTCGTCCTGTATATACGGACAATACATAGAGCCCCCCGGCTCCTGATATCCAGCCTCACACATGCTGGTGATGAACTTTCTCTTGGTTGCGACCTTTACTGTCTCGATGCGCTCGAACTCGATGGACGATAGGTCGGCGCCCACCGGAATATATGCGACGCGCGTGAACGGGTGGAGATCCGTGATTTCGGGGTCCGTGGCGGCGGCGAGCACGGCAGGCGCGAGCATCACGATGCCGATTGCTATTGAGTTATGCGTACGTTGAAACATTTGCGTCTCTCCTCTCACCCAATAAGGCGAAGGGGGAAGCGAAAGTCGCTCATCGGAAGTATCGTCCGCGGCCTTGGATCGCAGTCTCGATCAACCCGGCTGCGCGCTCGTCGAGGCTCGCGGGCGGGTGGAAGACGATCGTGGGGAACGGGAGGCTCAGATACTCCGCAACCGGCGCGATTTTTGGACCCGACAAAAACCTCGATGAACGCAGAGCCCTCCCGGAATACGAAACGCGTTCCAGCACGCACAGGCACGTCAGAGTCGAGATCCGTGCGAGCACGCCCAACTTCGGTTGCGTAACCGCGATGATGGAAAGGGCATAGACGCGAAGGTCTTGCAAGAAGGCGGCGTGCCGGACATTGGATTCCGACCCGATTCGGATTCTTACCGTCGACGATCATGTCCTCCCCGCGAGGGGATCGCAGTCCTGGTCAACGCTGAATTCGACATGAAGTTGGTCGCGGACGCCTCCAGCGGATAGCACGCTATCGAACAGCTCCGGTTGCACCGGCCCGATGTAACGTTGATGGATCTTCAAATGCCGGCACCGAACGGCGTCGAGGCAATCATCGGCATTCGAACCGAATTCCCCAATGCCCGAATCATCGTCCTGACGACATACACAGGTGACGTCCAGGTGTTGCGCGCTCTTGAAATGGGTGCGCGGGCTCACATATTGAAGGGGAACGTGCACGCAGCAGCTCGGGGGTAGCCATCGTTTCGACCATAGTGACCGAAACGTCTCTCCGACCGCCAAGCTACAGGCTCGTGCTAAACCTTTTGATATGAGTTGGTCGGGGCGAGAGGATTCGAACCTCCGGCCTCCTGGTCCCGAATCAGGCTACTTTCCCTAACTCCTTGATTACACAGCAAATATTTTCGTGTAAAATTTCAAATTAAGTACCAAAAGTACGCCTGTGGGTGGGCAACTGGGTGGGCAGTTTGCACGGAAGCTGGTCTCCTGGCTCGCGCACGGGAGGTCAGGCTGGCAGCCCAAACCGATGACGGCCGTGCTTAATGCCTTGGTTCCGGCGAGGTGTGTTTTCGGTTTCCCGATCCGTCCGCGAATCAGGGGCATCATGGTTTAGAGATGACCGAAAGCGATGTGCGCGCTCTGGCGCTTGCCGGAGAGTCCGAGACCGTCGAATTCAAGCGGTCAACCGGCCAGTTGTCCGCGGCGGCGAAAGCCACTGTGCTTTTCTGAATGCTCGCGGCGGTCAGGTCCTCTTTGGAGTTGATCCCGATTCGCAGGTTACGGGCCAGTCCGTTTCCGACGCCACGATGCAGGACGTGGCACAGGTGATTCGAAGGCTCGAGCCGCCACCCGGTTGAGATCGAACGAGTTCCGCTCAGTTCCGGGCTAGGAGATTCTGATCCTCCGGGCTTCCGATAACGTGGAAGCAATGCCGGTCACCTACGACGGGCGGGCATACCGACGGTCCTTCTCGGAAACTTCGTTTTGGGCGAGATTCGTCTCCAACCGCGGACAGAGGCCACCAGGAAAAGGTCTGGATGTGGACTTCCAGAGTCGATGAGGCGCAGCGGGCACGGTTTTGTCGACGAGATTCCTCGCCTTACCGTCAACGCGACAGACTCAGCCATGAACAGACGCTGCGCTTCGGCAGTGCGCCCAGCGCAATTCCCTGCCCCGTAAGCTTCAAGCTGCCCTGCGTTCGTATCGATGATGGAGACCACCGACCTGTGGCAGCGCAATCACTCGTCCAGACCCGGGCGACTGCGCCGGCCGGCTCATCGGCGCGTCCTTCTGGAGTGACAGGTGCGTTCTGGTCTCGTGATACAACTCAGTAACACAACACCCATATTAGAGATCGTCGTGAAATCTGCTATTCCTGGCATCCATGGCATGGCCGGGCTGTGTGGCTGCATGCCAGTCTCGTAAAACGTGGCCAAGCGGTGGCGTATTGCAGCTGGGAAGAGGTCCAGACTTGTCGGGTTTTGGAAGTGCCGCTCTGGATGTTGGACATTGCTACGTGCTGCAAAACCCGGGTATGCAAGCCAGGGTTCGCGATCGCGCAATCCCTGCGCGAACTGAAAGA
>JAOAPQ010000357.1 GCA_025462965.1 Bryobacterales bacterium | reverse complement strand
GCGTGCAGCCTCGCCCGCTCGATACCGGAATCGAGCGCCGCAATCGCCTCGCCTTGCCGCCCCGCCCTGACCAGCGTTTCGGCCGCCATCACCATGTCCTGCACGTAGAGAAGCCCGAAGCGGGTGGTATAAAGCCGCTCACGCCACCGGCGTTGTTGCTCGATGCCCGCCAGCACGTCGCCAGTCATACCCTCTACCCATCCCAAGAACAGATGAGCCATAGGGGCCCACATGGCGTAGCCTTCCCTGTCGGCCATTTCGAGCGTGCCGAGCGCGATCCGGCGGATCATCTCCCCGTCCTGCCACATGTGGAGCAGGTACATGCTGTAACCCATCACCTGGGCGAGCGACGGCGAATGCCGCAGTTCCCTGCCCTCCCTGTAAGCGTTCGCCAGCATGCGGGCGGACTCACCCGTTTCTCCCAGCATCCACAGCGCGGCCGAGAGATACATCATGTGGTTGGTGGTGGTCGCGAGCTGAAGGCTCTGGATCGTCTCCCTCGCAGTCTCGGGCCCGGCCACGCTCAATGCGCGCTCGGCATGGTCGCGGGCTTTTTTAAACTCCCCGCGAAAACAGTGCGTGTACCCCATCGCCTGCCGTCCCAGCGCTTCCGCTGTGGCCGTTCCTATCGCCATCCCCACTTCATGGGTCGGTTCGGCCGCGCGGAGCGCCGCGTCCATTTCCCCGCGCATGAAGGGTACGCTCCACACTCCCCAAAGCGCGCCCAATAGGTGTTCGTTGTCGTCGAGTTGCACGCACAAATCCCGCGCGCGCGTGGTACAAGCCTCCACTTCGTTCGCAGCCCATCCGTGCGCGGCCATATGCGCCGACATCAGCTTGATCTGCACGCCCAACTCCAGACCATCGCGTTCCGCGCTGCCCGGTATGCGCTCGATTGCCTTGAGCGCGGCCTCGAAATGCGAAATGGCCTCGTGAATCGCTCCACGATCCGCCGCGCGCGTTCCCGCGGTCAACCAGTATTGCACCGCCTCCCGGTAACAGTTCGCCGCATCGAAGTGGGTAGCGAGAAGCTCCGGCTGCTCCGCCGCAATCTCTTTGAAGTGTTCGGTCAGCGTTCGCGCAACGTGCTCGTGGTAGCTCTGGCGGGTTCTACGGATCAGCGAATTATAGGCTGCGTCCTGGATCAGCGCATGTTTGAAAATATAGTGCGAAGTCGAATCCGCCGACGCGCGGTAGATCAAACCCGCATCCTCCGCCTTTTCCAAAGCCTGCACCAGAACACGCTCAGGGACGGCGCTTACGGTCAGCAGCATCCGGAAACTGAAATCGCGGCCCAGGACGGATGCAATGCGGAGTGTTTCTCTCGCGCTGCCCAGCCGGTCGAGGCGGGCCGTCAGAGAATCGCGCACTGAGGCGGGGATCAGGCCTTGAGGAAGGTCGCCTGTTGCTTCAAAACACTCCTCCGTCTCGCGCAGGAAGCCCGACTCCAGGACGGCTTTCGTCACCTCTTCAACGAAAAGCGGGATGCCCTCCGTTCGTTCCAGGATCTGTGTCAGGACCGCTCGAGGCAGTTGCTTATCCCTAGCCACGCTCCGCAGCATCGCTTCCGTTTCGCCGGAATCGAGCGGTCTGAGCGTCATTTCCGTGTCATCCACACCGCCCTTCCAAGGGACGTTGAAATCCGGGCGGTGAGTCAGCAGCACCATAATCGCGGAGTCTCGGCTCCCATGGACAAATTCCCCGAGCAGCTCAATGCTGGACGGATCGGCCCAGTGCAGGTCTTCCGCGACAAACAGCAGCGGCCGCTTGGCCGCGGTGGCGCGGAGCAGAGTGGAAATGGTTTCGAGGGTAAGACTTTGTTTGCGTTGGGGCGAGAGAACCAATGCCGGCGCCTGCGGCTCGGAAATTGACAATAAAGCGGCGAGCAACGCGGACGCGTCTTTGTCGATGACACCGGCTTCCAGAAGCCGGCGATTCAGCTTCTCCCGCTTCTGCTGATTCGGTTCTCTCCGCTGAAATCCGAGGTCGCGAGCCAGCCACTCGGCGAACGGGTACAAGCCGCTATTACGGTGATAAGGAGAACATCTGCAAACCAGCACGGCGCCGCCTTGCGAGAGCACGTGATCGCTCAGCTCTAGAACAAGCCGGGATTTGCCCAGACCGGCTTCCCCGCAGATCCGCACTGCGTGGCCCATCCCGTCCCGTCCCGCGACCCAGACCGATTTGAGCGTTTCGAGTTCCCGCTGGCGTCCGGTAAACCTGGTTCGCGCGGTGTTCTCCGCCGCGAATTGATTCGATTGCCCGGCCGGCCCGACTAACTTGTAAAGAACCGTCTCCCTCGAGATACCTTTCAACATCCGCGGCGGAAGCTTCTCAAATTGAAAATGCGGCCGCGCCAGCCGCCACGTGGCCTCCGAAATCAGGACCTCGTTCGGTTTCGCTTCCGTCTGAATTCGCGCCGCGAGATTGGGAGTTTCACCGAGCGCGAGTTGCTCAGCGTGCGCGCCTCCCCCCACCGTACCGACCACGACCTCACCCGTATGAATACCGATCCGGACGCGCAACAACTCTCCCTGCGCCTGCGCCGTCTCCGCCTCCAGTTCCGTGTGGATCCGCCAGGCGGCTTCCACCGCACGTCGCGCATCGTCCTCATGCGCCAGCGGGTAACCGAAGTATGCCAGGATGCCGTCCCCCAGGAACTGAGCGATATGGCCTTCGAGCTCGCAGATAATTCTCTCGCAAATGCACTGATACGTCTGAATCAGTTCCTGAAAGTCCTCCGGATCGAGACGCTCGGAGAGAGCGGTGGACCCCACCATATCGCAAAACACCACCGTCAACTGCCGCCGCTCGCTGGCCGCCGGCTCCGGAATCGCCGGGCTGCGAACCGGACCGGCAAGCGAGGTCCCGCACTCGAAACAGAACTTCGCCTTCGTTGGATTGACAGCTTTGCAGATGGTGCAGACGATTTCCACGTTAAGTTGCCGTCACGAAAAGAATCCCGGGTACCGCCTCGGAGCAAGCCAGAACTCCCACATAATCGCCTGAGCTGCCCGGCGGCACTTCTATCTCGACGCGCACATCGGTCGAGCCGCGCGCCGGAACGGTGGCGGTCCGCGGAATGGACACTATATTTATACGCGGAATAATCGATCCGGACTGGTTCATCAGATCGGTCGCCATAAACGACCAGGAGACGTCTTCGTCCGATTCATTCAGTATGGAAATCGTTATGGCAGCTTTCTCACCGCTCTTCACGGCGGGAGCTCGGAACGTTGGGCAGCACACTCCGCCTGCCAGAGAGGGACCGCCTGGCCCAACGCCCGGCAGCGCCGAGAGAGCCTTGAGCGGCGCCCAATCTTTGACGAGCGCGACCCAGCCGTTTGCAGGAAGTGCCGTTGTATAAGCGGGCTCGGCGCCGGCAGGGAGCCCGCGGGACTGCTCGTTTAGGATCGCGGCCGCACGCTCCATTAGCGGCGGAGTTGCGGGAACTGCGAGCGATTCCGGCGCGATGCCGCCGGCTCTCGCAATCATCTCGGCGTAGGGGAGCCGCTCGAAATAAGGCATGTCGTTCAGGCCGCGCTCGGGGTGCCGGCACTCATCAGCCAGTTCGCAGGACGGGAGAAGCCGGCCGGCAGCTTCGTTGACGCATCCCCCCAGGCATCTTCCAGTTGTTTCATCGTCAGACCACTCGTGGTGCTCAGGTCTGTGCCGCGCAGGTCAGTCTTTTTCAGAAACGCCCCCGAGATGCTCGCGCCGCGAAGATCGGCGTAAGATAGGTTGGCCCTGCAAAGATCGGCGCCGTCGAGCTCGGCAGAGACCAGATTGGCCCGCGACAAGTCGGCCTTCCGCAGAATCGCGTTCTGCAACCGCGCGTGTTCCAGGTACGAATCCCGCAGATCCGCATCCATAAGGTACGCTTGGTGTAGGTCGATGCCGGGCAAACGGGCGCCTCGCAGATTCAGTTCATTCAGATTCAAATGTTCGCCCCCGCGCCCCCGGCGGAACTCATTCCAGCAAGCTACCCCGATATTCAGATAGGTTAGAAACTGATCAGAGGTCATGTGCAGCCCCACGCCAGCAGTCGGACCCTCGGTCTGGCGCTCCAGGAAGCCCATTATCGGCATTTCGGGTTGCGTGGTCAACATAATACGTACACGATTGCCGCCTGCTCGCAACGGCCTTTGGGTAACTATAGTACGAATATGATATCCCTTGGTTATACTAACAACCTATAGCGGTCTTGATGCTAACGGGAACAAACATTTCGCATTACAGGATTCTCGAGAAGCTCGGCGCCGGAGGGATGGGTGTCGTCTATAAAGCCGACGACGAGAAGCTAAACCGGCAGGTCGCGCTGAAATTCCTGGCGGCGCATTTGACAACTGATCAAGTCAACCGCGCGCGGTTCATTCGCGAAGCTCGTTCCGCCGCCGCTCTGAGTCATCCCAACATCTGCACGGTTTACGAGGTCAACGAAACCCAGGGCATCCTCTTCATCGCCATGGAACTGTGCGAGGGACAACAATTACGGAAGCACGTGCACTCCCAGCCGATGCCCCTCCCCGTGGCGCTTCCGATCATCATGCAGATCGCGGACGCGCTGTCGATGGCCCACCAGTCGCGGATCATCCATCGCGATATCAAGAGTTCTAACATCATCGTCGACGTCCGCGGCCGCGCCAAGCTGCTCGATTTCGGACTTGCCTCTCTGTCCGCGGACGACAACACTCAAACGCTCGGCGCCATGGGCACGCCGCACTACATAGCGCCGGAATGCTTTGAAGGGGCTCCGGCAAGTGTGCGCTCAGACCTCTGGTCCCTGGGCATCGTTCTTTATGAAGTGCTTACCGGCCACACGCCGTTTTCCGGAACCCGAAAGAACCTGATCCACGCCATTCTGAATGAAGACCCGGCGCCCGTTTCTTCGATTCTCACCGGCGCGCCCGCCGAGATTGACGAGATCATCGTCAGAGCGCTGGCGAAAGACCCTTCCGAGCGATACCAGACGGCCGAGGAAATGCTCGCCGATCTGTCGGCGCTCCTGAGCGACTTGCGAACGAGCGAGAGTCCGCGGATCTCCACTCAAGTCGCCATTCCGTTGCTGACGCTGCCTTCGCAGACCGCCGAACGGCAGCGCGTGCATGGGCTGGCAGTCCTGCCGTTCGTGGACATGAGCGGCAGTTCGGAGAACGCGTTTCTGTGTGATGGCCTGACGGAGGAGTTGATCAATGCCCTAACCCAGGTGAAGGGATTGCGCGTGGTGGCGCGAGCGTCGGCATTCCAATTCAGATCCGATTCGCTGAACCCGCAAGAGGTAGGCCGGCGTTTGCGGGTCGGTGCCCTGGTGCTGGGCAGTGTGAGACGCAGCGGTGACAGGATCCGGGTCACTGCGCAGCTTGTAAAGGTGTCGGACGGATATCAGATTTGGTCGCAGCGCTTCGAAGGCAGGATGAGGGAGATCTTCGAAGTGCAGGACGAGCTCACGGACGCCATTGTCGAAAGCTTGCGGGGACTCCTCGGCGCCGACCTGACTCCGGCCCCGGCGCCCGAGCATACCAGCAACTTCGACGCGCACGAGCTTTATCTCCGCGGCCGCTATAGCTTCAACCAACAGACGGGACGGGGAGTCGAGGAAGCGGCCCGCCATTTTTCCGATGCCATCAATCTCGCGCCTTCCTACGCGCTGGCTCATGTCGGGCTCGCCGATTGTTTCGCGCTCATGGGCTGGTACGGCTTCATGCCGTCCCGCGAGGCGATGCCCCGCGCGAAGGAAGCCGCCCTGAATGCCATCAAGCTGAATGAAGCGCTGCCCGGGGCGCACTCCGTCCTCGGAACGGTCTATTCGGGCTTCGATTGGGACTGGACTCGGGCCCGCCAGGCTTTCCAGAAGGCGTTTTCCTTCTCGCCGGTGACATCGGACTTGCTCTTTCATCACGCACTCGATTTCCTGACCCCGCTCGGCCGCCTGGACGAGGCATTCGAGGATATCCGATGCGCGTTGGACCTGGACCCGGTATCGCCGCTCATTAATACCGCACTGGGTGGTTGCCTCTATCGTCAGCGGCGCTACAACGCGGCCCTGAAACAACTCGACGCGACGGTGGAGCTGACCTCAACCTTTTATCATGCTTTCTGGACGCGCGCCCGGGTGCTGGAATCGCGGGGTGATTTTGAGGAAGCCTTGAAATCTTATCGGTCGGCTTACGACGCGAGCGGCGCGAGCCCGCTCATTTTGTCCGAGTTGGGCCATTGCTATGCGCGGATGGG
>JAOAPQ010000329.1 GCA_025462965.1 Bryobacterales bacterium | reverse complement strand
AACGTGGCCCTGAACCTCTATCGGCGTCACCGGCAGGAGTGCGAAGCCGGTCATCCGACAGAGTCCCGCTCAGGCGAATTCGAGGAGCGCAAGAAGGGCTGGAAGCGTTGCGCGTGCATGATCTTCGCCTCCGGCACCATCGCCGGGAAATTCAAGCGCAACTGCAGAGACAACATCTCAAGGCGTTCTGATGCCGGATCTTAGCGCTCGGGTGGGGCAGGTCGCTACAAAGACTCCCAAGGCCATAGCAACAATGCTCACCGACAGGTCTATTGCTGTTGTCATTGGTTTACCAACCTAGTGAAAAGGGCATTTGGAACGCGGCCAGCAATCGCAGCGCCCACGTAGTTCACCTTTGAAGCGGAACGCGGTTGATAGAGCAGACGCATAAATCGGGTTATCCGCCCCGCTCGTCGATTAAGAGCCTCCTGGACCATCGCAGGAACCGGCGTGAAAGCTCGCGAATCCAGTCTCGTTGACGCCACTCAATCGCATCAGGCTGGATCAAAATCCCGACCAACACTTATCGCAATGGTCCCGGCGAGGATGAACTTGGTGGTGCTGTGTTGACTGACTCGGGCTGACGCGATCATGACCGAGGTGGCCGGCAGAATTGAAAGCGAAGCAAAAACCGACAGGGAAGCCATCACCAAGCCGAACGTCCTCCTATGTTCCATCGGGGGACGGCGAGCCCACTCTGTTCAATAGAATTGCTCCTCGCATCGACTCCATCTGACGCTTGCCTGCCAATCCTAAATCCTGGATCGGCGTAGCGTTGGTTTTTCTTGATGGAGCCATGCCACGGCGCTAGGTATTCCCGTACGCGTACAAAAAACCCGTGCGCGCTTTGCGTCGGCTGATCAGTGCCCATTCGAGAAAGCAATCGCCTTGGCACAGGATTGCTCGGTACCGCCAGCCGTGCAACCCAACCGACCGATCATCCGGATATCACAGCTGCATCGGGTCTGTACCACCGACATGAGTGGCTCGCAGCGTAGTGCCACGGCCGGATACAATATTGGCGGACCAGGAGTCTCTTAGAAGTTAAACCGGAGTGCCAACTGGAACTGCCGATTGGTTCCCGAACCAACGGTGTTGGATACCGTCTGGGTCAAGGCGCCGTAGTTGCCGCCTGCCGCGGCGGCAGTGTACCCCTGGCCTGGCTGAATGACACCGCTTGCGTCTGCCAGCCTCGCCTGAGAGCCGCTAACGGTCGCGTAATTCGGAACCTGGTAAACAGGGCTGTTGAGAAGATTGTAGCACTCGACACGAAATTCGAAGTTCCTGGTTTCGCCTACGGAGAACTTCTTGGACAGCGTCAGATCCAACTGGCTAATGCCCGGGCCGCGAAGAGCATTCCGCCCCAGGTTGCCGAAGGTGCCTGGCTGCGGCATGGCAAAAGCCGCCGGGTTTATGTATAGCCAGCCTCGGTCGTGAAGATAGGGATCCACTCCGGGAATCAGATCGGGCCGGGCCACATTACGGCTTTGGCCGCCGCCGGGAACGTTGACCAGAGACGTGGTTTGTATCACGCCGTTCGTGACTACCGGGCTCGTGGTGATGACTCCCGTCGTGTTGTTCCGATAGACTATTGCCGCACGGGCGATTTCCACGTCAATCGGCAGACCGGTGCGCGCGTTGAAAAGACTGCCGAGCTGCCATCCGCCAATCAGCCCATTGGCAAGCGCGTTGGCCGACGATCCATATTTTTTCCCTCTCCCGTACGGCAGTTCGTACAACAAGCTGAGGTTGAAGCTTTGCCGCACGTCGGAAATGTTGTCGCCGTATTCAGAGGAAAAGCTGTAATTATTCGATGAGCTTCGGGCGTCTTTGGAGCCATCGCTGTTGCCGATGCTGTGACCCCACACATATTGGGAACCCAGCGTCAGGCCTTGAGAGAAACGCCGATTGAGAAGAATCTGTAAGCCGTTATAGTGATCGTTACCACCGCTGGTTTTGGTGTCGATCTCCGCGAACTTGTTGGTGACAGTCGTTCCGTTCACTACGCTGAATTCGCGGACGGCGGTCCCGGCTCCGGTAGTGGGATTCATAACCACACCGGTGATCCGGTTCGTGATTCCGCGCAGGAACAGGTTCCGACCCTGACTGCCAACATATGCGACCGTCAGCACAGCGTCGCCAGGTAACGTCTGCTGGACCGAGAACGTGTATTGCAGAATCTTTTCCGGAATCTGGTATCCCGGAAGATAGGCCCGGGGCTGGAACTGCAGGTTCGGATCGTTCACATCGAATCCGGAGAGGATGGACTGTGCATTGGCGGGGAAGGTCAACAGCGGTCCGCTGGTAATAGTCCGGCTGGCGCGATCGTTTTGCGCCGGCTGTGTTTGACCTTCGCCAAGGCCCGGGCCGTAGTAATAACCGCCGCCCACGCGAAGCACTGTCTTGCCCGCCATCTTCTCCGGTGACCAGCTAAATCCAAGGCGCGGACCGAAATTCGTCTTCTTCATCTTGTACCAGTCGCCCGTGTAGTTAGGAATGAGTTTACCTGTCGGCACGTCGAACCAAACGACCTTGTTGTTCTGCTCTTTCAGCGGGCTGTAGTATTCATACCGCAACCCGTAGCTCATGGTCAGGTTGGGGCGAAGCTTCCACTCGTCCTGCGCGTAACCGATATAGAAGGTCTGGCGCATATCGAAATACCCGGACTTGCCGGTGAATGGGCTGACATCCGAAGTATCGCCAATCACGGTGACGTTCGCCGGTGTGCCGGCCATAAAGCCCTGAATACCCGAGAAACTGTACGTTGTGCCTCCCAGAAACGCAGTCTTGATTTGTTGAGGCCGAACTTCCACACCGAACTTGGCATTGTGCGCCCCGTGAATCCAGCTGAGGCTATCGATGAAGCTGAGGGAGTAGTTCGTGTAAGGGGCGGCCTTGCCGCTGAAGGCGCTGGAGATCTTCGTCTGTCCGGTGGGCGAAGCATACCCGGACGTACCATCCAGGGTCTGGACACCGGTCAGGCTGATCGTAACGCCGTCGAGGTTCACGCCGGGGACCTGCGGGGCGAAAGCGCTTAACCGGCTCTTGGATCCGTTGAAGCCGAACTTGGCCTCGTTGACCACAGCGGTGGACATTACGCGGGTGTAATTGAGTACCAGGTTTTGCGGGACGACGGTTTCATTGGAACCACTGCCCGTGGAGTTGAACGGGATCACGCCATAACCCTGATCCCGGTTGTAGCGCAAATAGATTTTATCGTTGCTGGTCGCCTGGTAATCGAACCGGATGTTGCCGGAGTACTCGTCGACGGAACCCGGTTCCTGTACTGTGGCCCGATCAAAGAATGGGCTTGATGTGGATACCTGACCGACTGGAAAGGCCGCCAGCACCGGTCTCATGATCGGATTGATACATGTCACCGCAGTTGCCGACGGCGCCTCCCCGGGAGCGCAATCGCGGGCGCCTCGAACGGCGGCACTCGGTGTGTTTTCGACGTAGGGTGCCCCTGTTCTTTGCTTCAGCGCTTCAAAACCGGCAAATACGAAGAGCTTGTTCTTGGCAATCGGGCCACCGACCGATCCGCCAAACTGATTCAGCCTCAAAATCGAGGCCTTGGCGCCGTCGAATTCATTGCGCGCATCCAGCGCGTTGTTGCGGAAAAATTCAAAGAGGCTGCCGTGGAACGCGTTGCCGCCGCTCTTAGTGATAAGGCTGATCTGGCCGCCGCTCCCTGTGCCGAACTCCGCCGGGTAATTGCTGGCGTCCACGCGAAACTCCTGCACGTTCTCGAGACTGGCTTGCAATCGGAAAACACCGCTCACTTCGCCGCCGATGTTGCTGGGGTTGTTGCTAATAATGCCACCGGCCTCAATTCCGTCGTAGCGAAGTGCGTTCTCCTCGAATGAGCGGCCGTTAAAGCGAATATCGTCGAACGTCCCGGCTCCAAAGTTCACTGCCCCGGGAGTCATGAGGTAAAGTTGTGAAACCTGCCGGCCGTTGATGGGAAGTTCTGCGACCTGCCGCTCGCTGACGTTGCCGCTGATCGCGGCAGAACTCGTGTCGACCCGGGACGGTGCTGTTCCCACCTCTACCGTGGTGGACACTCCGGCGACTTGAAGCGTGAAGTCGTGCCGGATTTCCTGGCCGACTTCGAGAACAAAGCCTTTCGCCTCGGCGTCGCTGAAGCCGCTGTGGGTCACTTTGACAGAGTACGGAGCGGGCTGGAGCTGCGTGACCGTATAGTCGCCCTGCTCGTTGGTTATAGCAGTGCGGACCTCGCCTGTCTTGTCGCTGGTTATCGCTACAATGGCACGGCCGACGCGCCCCATGTTGGCGTCGGTAACGGTGCCTACAATCCGACCGGACGCGCTCTGGGCGTAGGCGGACGCAATGGTGGATAGCGCTGCAACGAGCGCCACTGACATTCGCATGATATCTTTGTAATTTAACGACCCGGGTGTTTCAATTTGATTACTTACTCGTGAATGTTCTGCGTCAGGTGGGCTTTCCCGATCAGAGAGAAACCTGAATCCGAATCAGTTATGTGCCCAAATAAAAGTACCCTCTGCTGGCGAACATAAACATACAGCTAGACGGCCGCGAATCATCTCCATCGTCCTAAGAACCTAAAGCCAATTTTCGCGTTTTCCTGCGTGCCAATGATTTACGCTGAGCTATCTTTTGCGCTGTGAAGTAAGCCGGGGCGCCGTATCGTTCCTCTGGAGTCGAATGATTCGCGCTACGATAAGAAGAGTGTTGAAGCGGTTGGGACAATATCTGGCGCTGTTTGCAATGGTGGCCGCGGCCGTCAACGCGCAATGCGCTTTGTCCTGTTCGCTGCTATCCCCAGGATCGGGATCGTCTCCCGCAACGGCCGGCGTTCAGAGTGGCGGACATGGCTGCTGTCGGCGTCAAAATGCGCCGAAGCCGAAGCAGGGACCGAACGAAGCTCCGTGCCCTCAGCCGGCAGTTCCGGCGGCCGAAGTCCGTTCCGGAGGTTCGGGCAATGCTATTTCCCTGGCCACCGCCGATGCTGGATTCGTAACTGTCGCGAATCGGGTTCATCCCTTTCTGGCGGATGTTCAATCGGGTGCGCAGGTCGCGCTCGATGCATCTCCGCGAAGCATCCCTCGCTTAATCTCCGTTCTCAGAATCTAGCTCCGCCCACACTAGCCGCTTGCAGAGATGCCATGTCGGATGACGTGTCATCGTGCATGTCTGTCGTCGATGCGACGCGCTTTCTTTATTAGCGCTCGCGCGGATGTCATTTCCAGATTTTAAGAGGAGTTAGGCAGAGAGGTCCAATCATGAGCGGTAATCGCAGAGAGTTTTTCACCAGGCTGACATCGCTATCAGCGAGCCTATTCGCCGGCGGAAAGTTGTTGTCGGCTCAGCAGGAAGGCAAAGGCATGGGGCAGACGAATCACATGCGGCACGGCAGTACGCAACACTCAACTGGTTCGTCACCTGCCAAGACGATTTCCGTCGCATCCAATGGCGCCGGGATCTCTGCATCCAGCCCGGTACCGGTCCTGACGCCGGATATTGCGGACCTGCCGTTTGAGATGGACAACGGCGTGAAGGTCTTTCACCTGGCTGCGGAGCCGGTGAAGCAGCTGATCATTCCAGGCCGGACATTCGATCTCTGGGGATTTAACGGAAGTGCCCCCGGACCGACGATCCAGGCGAACGAAGGCGACAGGATCCGTATCGTCTTTGACAATCATCTTCCCGAGCCGACCGGAATTCATTGGCATGGCCTGGAGTTGCCCATCGAGATGGATGGCGTGCCGGGGATTGGGCAGAAGCCGATCATGCCCGGGGAGCGCTTCGTCTACGAGTTCCCCCTCAACCAGAACGGGACGTTCTTCTACCATTCCCACATGGCCATGCAGGAGATGGTTGGTATGCTCGGCGGCTTCATCATTCATCCCAAAACGTGCTATGCGCCGCATGTCGACAAGGACTATCTGATCGCCCTGCAGGAATATGCAGTGCTGCCGAACAGCACGATTCCAAACAGCATGAATATGGAATTCAATTGGCTAACCTTCAACGGCAAAGCCGGCCCGGCTTCAACGCCGCTCATCATTCGTCAAGGAGAGCGGGTCCGCATTCGCCTCATCAACTTGGGCATGGATCACCACCCCATTCATCTACATGGATTTACCTTTTGGGAGACGGGGCGAGAAGGCGCACGGCAGCCCGAGGCCCTCTGGCCCCGGGGAAACACCGTTCTGGTAGGCGTGGCGCAAGCGCGCGATATCGAATTCAACGCCGAACGCACCGGCGACTGGATGCTTCATTGCCACCTTCCGCACCACATGATGAACCAGATGTCCTCAAATGTCGGTCCGATGACCCGCACCGGCCAAGGCATGCAGGCCGGCGCGAGCATGGAGGAAGCCATGGGCATGCTCCGCGACGGCCACGCCACTTCGGAGAATAAAGGTCCGAGCCTGGGACGCGGTCTTGGAGTCGGATCCACCGCGGAGATGCCTCGAACGAATGGACCGATTTCTCAGAGCGACGCCGGCAAAGCCATGGCCGATATGCCGGGAATGGATCATTTGAAGATGCCGGGAATGACCATGCCCGCGCTACCTAAGAACGCGGATCAAGTGCCACTCTTTCCGCAAGACGCGTATATGGAAGGTCCCATGATGGCGATGGACAAGGAAGTCGAGAAGCCCGAAACGTACGGACTGCCCGAAGGCTGGAGCGGCTTTATTGGAGGCATGATGACCCTGGTGCGAGTACTTCCCAACGATCGGTACGAGCAGATCATGGACCTGAAGCAAAAGCAGCAGGCGCAAACGCGCAAAGGGAATCACGCCTAATGAGCCGCCTCGTCATTTTTTTGCTCTTCGCTGCTTTCGCGCTCGCGCAGCCACAAGAGAAGAAGAGTTATGTCTTCCGCGGAACAGTTGAGCAGGTCAACAAAAGCGGCAAGCGGCTCACCGTCAAGAATGAGCCGATCCAAGGCTGGATGGGCGCGATGACAATGGGTTACGCCGTGGACAAGGAAGATGCGCTCGAACGCGTCAAGGTTGGCGATCGAATCACCGCAACCGTTTATTCCGGAGATTTCACCCTGTACAACATCCAGGTAGTTCCGGCGGGAAAGCCGGACGGGACCTCAACGTCTTCGACGAAGCCAGGCCTCCGGCTGGAGGAGCTTGAGCAGATGGCTCTGGCAAGCAATCCGACGATGGCTCAGGTGCAAGCGAACATCCGGGTCGCTGCCGGATTGTCCAGGCAGGCGGGCCTCTATCCGAATCCCACGGTTGGCTACTACGGCGATGAAATACGAGGCGGATACACGGGCGGCGGCAAACAGGGTGGGTTTATCAGCCAGACGATTGTTCTCGGGGGCAAGCTTCAAGCCGCCCGCAGGGTAGCCGAGCTAGAGGCGAATCAGGTTGAAACGAGTGGACAGGTTCAGCGTTTGCGGATTCTGAACAATGTGAGATCCGCTTTCTATCAAGTTCTCGCGGCGCAAAGACTCGTTGAGGTACGGCAGGGTTTAGCCAAACTGGCTGAAGACGCAGCGCGGACTTCTCGTCAACTCGGCAACGTGGGCCAGGCCGATCGCCCCGACATCCTTCAGGCGGAGGTAGAGCAACAACAAGCGAATGTTAGCCTGAGGGTCGCTCAGCAGAATCTCCAGGCCTCCTGGAGAATGCTGACGGCCACAGTGGGCAAGCCCGAGCTTCCCCTAACGCGCTTGGAGGGCGATCTCGATGCAATTCCAGATCTCAATTACGAGGAATGGGTTGCCACGTCCCTGCGGGAAAGTCCCGAAGTGAAAGTAGCGCAGCAAGCGGTGGAGCGCGCGGAGGCGTCGCTGATTAAAGCCAGGAAGACTCCAATACCCGATTTGCAAATCACTGGAATCCTCGCACAAAATTATGAGCCGCTGGAGACGACGCGGAGGCCCATCGGTCTGCAGGGCGGCGCGCAGATCGGTGTGCAATTGCCTATCTTTAACCGGAATCAGGGCAATATCGCCGCTTCGAAAGGTGAGATCGATGGAGCGCGTGCGGCGCTGGAACGCGTGAAGCTCCAGCTTGCGCGAGATCTGGCGAGCATGTTCCGCGATTACGATTCGGCTCGCGTAACGGTCCAGCAGTACAAGGCCGAGATGCTGCCTCGGGCGGAGCAAGCCTACAAGCTGTATCAAACGAATTATCAGAATATGGCGGCGGCCTATCCGCAGGTGCTGATTTCACAACGGACACTGTTCCAGCTGGAAGCGGATTACATCCAGGCACTCGAAAATGCCTGGCAGGGCGCGATCGCGATTCGGGGGTTCGGACTGATCGACGGCCTTTCCGAGCCTATGAGTCCTTCGACGGGCGGTGGGCGGGCGATGGGTGCGGGTGCTTCCGCCTATCGCACCACATCGGTGCAATAGCAAATCAACGCTCTACATATGCGACGCCTACTTTGGGTCATTACAGGTGCGGTTGCGGCCGTCATTCTGGCCGCTGCCGCTGGATTCATTCTGGTCAAAACCCGTGCCAACGGATTCAGTGCGCGCGCACAGCCCATGGCTGTTGAGGTTGTTCTCGCCCAGGCAGCGAGGGACTTGGCTCTCCCGCGCGACGCTAAAATTAAACAGAACCCCATCCCGAGATCGCCGGAGGTTCTCGCAGAAGCGATGGCCCACTGGGCCGACCATTGCTCCGTCTGTCATGCCAACAACGGAAGTGGCGACATCGAGATGGGGCGTCGCATGTATCCGCCTGCGCCTGATATGCGAAAAGCGCCCACCCAGAGCATGACAGACGGTGAGTTGTTCTTCATCATCGAAAACGGCATCCGACTTACCGGAATGCCGGCATGGGGCGGCTCGCAAGCGGGCCAACAGGATTCCTGGAAGCTGGTTCACTTCATTCGCCATCTGAAGGATCTGTCGCCGGCTGAAATCGCCGAGATGGAAAAGCTCGACCCGAAAAGTCCCGGCGACATGGAAGAAGAGAAGCAGGAAGAACAGTTCCTCAAGGGAAGAACACCAACGGAAGTACCCAAACACCACCACCACTCAGGAGAACAAAAGCAATGAAGACGAAAAAACTGCAGATATTGACCGCGACCGCCACGCTCTTCCTCGGGGCAGCGATCGCTTTCGCTCACAACGGCGTCGAGCACGTCATGGGCACGGTAGCCGCCATCGCCGACACGTCGATTACTGTGACGACGGTTAAGCATACGCCTGTGACGGTATTGCTTGAACCGGCGACCACATACACCTTTAACGACGCAAAGGCTTCGCTGAAAGACCTCAAGGTCGGGGAACGCGTAGTAATCAACGCCAAGGAGAACGCGGAGCATAAGCTGGTCGGTGTTAGCGTGAGATGGGGCGCGAATTCCAGCGCACACGCCGACCATAAGCAGTAACAGACCGCACACTGGCGTAAGAGAATTTCGGGTGGCAGCCGCCGTGCTCGGCTGAGTGTCTGCGTCTGCCTCCGGTCGAGTCAACCGGGGGCTTGCCAAAATGCTGATTCAGCCGGTGGACTATTTTCTGGTTGTCTGGTTCGCTCTTGCCGGAGTCTCCACGGCCTACGTGGCGTGGGATCAGTATCGAAACAATCCCGAGCCGGTCGTAATGAAATGGGGCTTTATTCTGGTCACGCTTTACCTCGGACCTCTTGGCCTCCTCCTATACGTGCTGGCAGACAAAGAGCCGCGGCCCGGCGAACATGAGAAGTTCGTCCAGCCCCTATGGAAGCAAGGAGTTGGTTCCACCATCCACTGTGTCGCCGGAGATGCGACCGGAATCATTCTGGCCGCGGCGATCACCTCTGTGCTCGGGCTCCCCATGTGGCTCGACCTGATTGTCGAGTACCTCACCGGCTTCGCCTTCGGCCTTTTTATCTTTCAGTCACTCTTCATGAAGTCCATGATGGGCGGAACCTATTGGGAGAACGTCCGCAAGAGCTTTCTTCCCGAGTTCATCAGCATGAACTGCATGATGGCGGGAATGGCTCCGGTCATGAGCTTCCTGATGATGGGCCGAGATATGCGCGCCATGGAGCCGAAGGAGCTCTTGTTTTGGGGTGTGATGTCACTCGGGGTGATGGCCGGCTTCGCGACCGCTTATCCGGTCAACGTGTGGATGGTTAAGCACGGGTTGAAGCACGGCCTAATGACGGAGCGAAAGCCCGGCAGCCGATTCGCCGTCATGTCGAATCAGGAACACCATGCCGAGTCGCCGCAGCACAGCCGCGGTACGAAGTCAGAGGCTACTCCCGCACAACTCGCGGCAGTAGCGGCTGTATCTTTGCTTGCGTTAGCCCTGGGAATGATAGCGCCCGCCAACTGGTTAAACCTCCGGCTCTCGGCACGAGATGTCGGCGGCGCGATCATGCCGCCGGGCATGAGAATGGACCGCGATGCGCCTCCCGAAGCAATGCTCGACATGGCAGCCGTAGACCCTCGCGATGTCGCGCGAACCTACGGCCTCGAAGTTCACGGAGACCGCGAATTGTCACCGCGGATCGCGGGCGGCTTCAAGGTCTTCGACCTCGAAACGTCGGTGATCCGCTGGACGATCCTGCCCGGTGTCACGGTTGACGCGTACGCGTTCAACGGCCAGGTTCCGGGACCCCGGCTGCACTTTCGTCAGGACGATCATGTGCGAATCAACGTGACGAATCGATTGCCCGAGAGCACGACTGTTCATTGGCACGGCCTGATCTTGCCGAATATCATGGACGGCCCGGCTCACATTACCCAAGACCCGATCGAACGTGGAGGCGTGTACCATTACGAGTTCACCGCGGTACAGTCCGGGACGTATCTCTACCATTCCCACGACCATGTAGATCGGCAGCAATCCTTGGGCTTGTACGGCGCTCTGATCATTGACCCCGCAAAACCAGACCCGAGCATTCGGGCCGACCACGAGTACGCCGTACTCCTGCAAGAGTGGTTGATGCGCGAAGGGCTGACCTATCCGGCAATGCCAATGGACGGCGCTCAGCCGAACTACTTCACGATCAACGGCAAGTCATATCCCGCGACAGATACAGTCCGCATGCGCGTCGGCGAGACTATTAAGGTGCGGTTCATCGGATCCAACAACGGTTTCATCCATCCGATGCATATCCATGGCGGACCTTTTCAGGTTGTTGCGATCGATGGCAACACATTGGATCCGTCCGCCCGCTACTACGCGGATACAGTAAACGTCGGGCCGGGTCAACGTTACGACGTGATCTGGACTGCACGGCAGTCCGGCAAATGGCTGATCCATTGCCATATCGGCCACCACACGACCAACAACAACGTCGAAACGCGCGGTGGCGGTGGGCTGATGATGTTGATCGACATCGCCTGACAGCCGGGAAGCTAGAATGAGGGCATGTCGCCTCGCCTGTTCTTTCTGCTTCTGATTGGTTTCGGTGCCTTTGCGAGTACTCCTCAGCTGCCGGAAGTGCGCATCGCGCGGGTACCGAACGGAGGCATTCAACCGCAGGTGTTGGTCGAGCCGAACGGCACCTTCGACATCCTTTATTTCTCCGGGGACCCTAAAGGCGGCAATCTCTTCTTCGTGCGGTCCAAAGATCAGGGACAAACCTTTTCGCCGCCACTTCAGGTGAATTCCCAGTCGGGAAGTGCGATCGCCTTGGGAACAATTCGTGGCGGACAGATGGCTCTCGGCGCGGGCGGGCATGTCCACGTTGCTTGGAACGGGTCCGCGGCAGCACTTCCAGTGGGGCCTATGAATCCGGAATCAGGGAAGGCGGGAAGCCCCATGCTCTACACGCGGCTCAACGACAAAGGCACCGCCTTCGAACCACAACGTAATCTAATGTCGCGTACATTCGGCCTGGATGGTGGCGGCACGATCGCAGCCGACGCCAAAGGTAATGTGTTCGTCGCCTGGCATGGAAAAAAGGCCGGCGCAGCTCAAGGTGAAGCCGGCCGTCAGGTGTGGGTCGCTACTTCGCGCGATGCCGGATTGACTTTCGCGGCGGAAGCGCCCGCCTGGAGTCAGCCGACGGGTGCCTGCGGCTGTTGCGGCATGGCAATGTTCGCCGCAAGCGATGGAACTCTCTTCGCACTGTACCGCTCGGCCACAGAAAACGTGCATCGCGACATTTACCTGCTCGTCTCGAAGGACAACGGCAAGAGTTTCGATGGCTCTTTGGTGCAGCCTTGGGAAATCAACGCGTGCCCAATGAGCAGCATGTCATTTACGGAGCGAGCCGGGACGACCTTCGCCGCCTGGGAAACCGGCGGGCAGGTGTTCTTCGGAAAAGTATCCGGCGGGTCCGTAGGGCAGCCGATTGCCGCGCCGGGCGACGCCAAAGGACGCAAGCATCCCCGGCTGGCAACCAGCAAGCGAGGCGAAACCCTGCTCGCGTGGACGGAAGGTACTGGTTGGCAGCGCGGCGGCTCACTCGCCTGGCAGGTTTTTGACTCGCAAGGAAAACCGCTGGGTGAAAAAGGCACGACGTCCGGAGTGCCGCCATGGAGTTTCGCGGCTGTTGCTATACGCCCAGACGGCGGCTTCACTATCTTTTATTGACTCTTGACCGATTTGCTACCAGGGGCTGTGCGAACCAACACCACTCAATGTCGAATTGACGAAGGTGATCGCAGTATCAGTGTGGTTCTCAATACGAAACCGTAGCAACCGTGCTCCTCCCAACGTTCCCGAGTCGGCTGTGACGTGTTTGTGACGTGTTTTCGATAAACAGAACCGATAATGAGAGAATGTTGAGTACGGAATTTTTCTTCGTTTCCGCACTGCTCTTATCCACGCCGCTCAAAATAGATATCGCTGTCCTATTTGCGGGCTGCTTGCTTTTGGGACTGATCTTTTGGCTGCTGCCCCTGAGCGCACTATTCAATATGTCAGTGCAATCCTGCCCGCTATGTGGGTCGAAGGACGTCCGGCGCTCGAAAATGGCCGGTGTCCCGGACCGCATGCGTACCGCAATCGGGTTTCACCCGCACAGATGTAGAAGTTGTCAGGGTAGGTTCTACCGGATCGGAAATGAGGGTCGGGCGGACCAACTCACAGCAGGCCGATCCACTCCTCACTGATTCAGAGTGAAGTTCACTTCGATCGAGGTAATCACCTCGACAGGCTCCCCGTTCAGCAGTGTTGGTTCGTATTGCCACTGTTTCACCGCATCCAGCGCGGCCGAAACCAGCAATGGCGGTCCGCCGATCAATTGGAGATTGCGGATGCGGCCGTCGGTTGCGATGATCGCCTGAAGTTGAACCGTGCCGGACATCCGCGCAGCCCTGGCGAGTTGCGGGTAGGCAGGCTTCACTTGCTTGATCAGTTTTGCGGCCTGAACACCGGTGCCGACACGAAGCATGGTCGGCTTCGGAGCCGGACTCGTGGCGGCCTGCTTAACGGGTGCTTCCCTGGCAACTTGCACGGATCCTGTTATGCCGGCGAGCGGGTCTGAATAGCTCGCGCCCGTTCCTTGCGGCATGTAAGGAACAGGATCTGGTCCGGCGTCCGCCGCTAGCTTCTCTGGTATCCGCACCGGCGCGACGAAGCTCGGTCGGAACACGGGGCGCAAGTTCACCACCTGCTTACTCGCAATCTGCCGCTGGATCGCTTCGACCACCCTGGGCTTGACCGGCACGAACACGAGCGGCGCGGGCGGCCGCCACGCCAACGTCACCGTTTGAAAGAGCGGAACCGCAAGCACGGCGGCAACGAACGCCGTCTGTAAGGCGAGCGAGGCCGCGACGGGCCAGGGTCTGCGCGCAGTTGGGCCTGAAGAGATAAACGTCTGCTCAAACATATCGAATCCTCTCTGTTTACGAAGGTGGTTTCAGAAGGTCCAGAGCAGCGCTGTTCTGTTTGAATAGACACCGTACTTGCCTGCTGTGTTCCGCACACGATGTAATGAACACTCATGCCCGAGCAAAAAAAGAAACTCCGCAGCCAGGATTGGTGGACCGGACCCGAGTACTATGCTTTCGCGCGCCGCGCGTGGTTGCGCTCCGAAGGATTCGCGCCGGACGCGTTCCAGGGCAAGCCCGTGATCGGCATCTGCAATTCGTGGAGCGAGCTGAACAACTGCAACGCGCACCTGCGCACGGTCGCGGAAGCGGTGAAGCGCGGCGTGTGGACTGCGGGCGGCGTGCCGCTCGAGTTCCCCACCATATCGCTTGGCGAAATGTTCATGAAGCCGACCGCGATGCTCTTCCGCAATCTGATGGCGATGGATGTGGAGGAATCCATTCGCGCCAATCCGCTGGACGGCGTTGTGCTCCTGTGCGGGTGCGATAAGACGACTCCCGCGCAACTGATGGGATGCGCGAGCGCCGATATCCCGGCGATCGTCGTGCCCGGCGGGCCGATGCTCAGCGGTCAGTGGAAAGACAAGAAACTCGGATCCGGCACCGATGGACGCAAGCTGTTCGACCTTTACCGCGCGGGCAAGCTCAACGATGAGGAAATGTGCGAGATCGAAGGCGGGCTTTCACGGAGCGCCGGCCACTGCACCGTGATGGGCACGGCAAGCACGATGACCAGCCTCGCGGAAGCGCTGGGTATGACGCTGACGGGCTGCGCGAACATTCCGGCCGTCGATTCGCGGCGGCTCACCATGGCGGAGATGAGCGGGCGGCGGATCGTCGAGATGGTCCGCGAGGATCTGCGGCCTTCGCACATCATGACGCGGAAGGCGATGGAGAACGCAATCACGGTGAACATGGCGATCGGCGGCTCGACGAACGCGGTGGTGCATCTGCTGGCGCTGGCCGGGCGCCTGGGCATCGATCTTGACATGCGCGAGTTCGATGAGATCTCGCGGCGGACGCCGTATATCGTTAACGTGAAGCCATCGGGCGAGTTCCTGATGGAAGACTTCTTCGCCGCCGGGGGCGTGGCGGCGGTGATGCGCGAGGTGTTGCCGCTGCTGCACGGCGACGCGCCAACGGTCACAGGCAAGACCATCGCGGAGAACGTAGCGAACTCAGTTTGCCACCGGCCCGAGGTGATTCGAACCGCCGCCGATCCGCTGCATATGGAAGGCGGCACAGTGGTGCTCTATGGGAACCTGGCGCCCGATGGAGCGGTCTTGAAGCAGACCGCCGCGTCGCCTTCATTGCTTCAACATCGCGGGCCGGCGTACGTGTTCGAAACTTATGCGCAGATGCATGAGGAGATCGATCGCGATGACTTGCCGGTCACGGCCGAGACCGTTCTAGTGATGAAGAATTGCGGTCCGAAGGGCGGTCCGGGATTTCCCGAGTGGGGGCAGATTCCACTTCCACGCAAGCTGCTGAAACAGGGCGTGACGGACATGGTGCGCATCAGTGACGCGCGCATGAGCGGAACAAGCTTCGGCACTGTCGTGCTGCATATCGCGCCGGAATCCTACGTGGGCGGGCCGCTCGCGGCGGTGCAGACCGGCGACCTGATCGAACTCGATACCGTGGGACGCAAGATCGAACTGCTCGTGCCGGAAGAAGAGATTGCCGCGAGGCTAGCGCGATTTCAACCGCTGTCGCCGAAGTACGAGCGCGGCTACGGGAAGTTATTCCTGGAACATGTCACGCAGGCGAATCTCGGCTGCGACTTCGATTTTCTGCGGGCTATGCCAACACGACGACCGGATGGTAGAGATTCGGCAGAATCGCCTGGCCGACCGCGATAAGCGTACCGTCGTTTGCGAACGCTTTCACGTGGGCGGTGCCGCCCGAAGTGAACGGTGAGCCGTGAAAGTCGCGGCCCTGGCGGATCTGAGCAGCAGTGATGTCATCCACAAACACGCTGGGAAATTGAGGCAGCATTTCGCTCAGCGGGATCAATGCCTCGCGCAACCGCTCTTCGTTTGCGAGTGTCTGCAGTTCCGGAAGTGTTCGCGCGCGCTCGATAGTAAACTCGCCCGAAGCGAGGCGGCGCAGTTCGCGCAGGTGCGCGCCGCAGCCGAGCGCCTGCCCCAAGTCATGGGCGATGGAGCGCACATAGGTACCGGCGGAACACCGCACCAGAAGCCGCAGGTCGCTCGCCGCGAAGTCGAGGATCTTCAGTTCGTAAATCTCCACGTCCACGGGAGAGAGTTCCACGGGAATTTTTTGACGGGCGGACTTGTACGCGGCGACGCCGTCTACCTTCTTGGCCGAATACTGTGGCGGCATTTGCGCGATCGGGCCACGGAAAGAATTCAGGGCCGCATCAATCGCATCCACGGTCAACGAGACAGGAACCGGCTCCGATGTTGGCACGCCGCTTCGATCGTATGTATCGGTCGCGAACCCAAGCCGTACAGAAGCCTCGTAGGTCTTGTCGGCCTTCGTGTAGAAACGCGCCAGCCGCGTCGCCTGTCCCACGATGAGCGGGAGCACGCCAGTGGCAATCGGATCGAGCGTGCCGAGGTGTCCTACTTTGCGCGTGCGCCCAATTCCACGGAACTTGCCCACAACGTCGTGCGAAGTCCAGGACTCTGCCTTATCGACTACGATAACCCCGTCCATTCCTGTGTTACTGCGCTTCCAACTCAGGGATGACGGCCTGCAATACCGTTCCGACCACCTGGAGACTCTGACCGCTCAATTTGTCCACAGTGTCCTGCGGCGTGTGCCAGTATGCGTTGTTGGGACCGTAATCAAAGTCAATCAAATCGAGCGCCTTCACGCCCTTCTGAATGAACGGAACGTGGTCGTCTCCGGTTACTCCGCCATCGTGCAGGAAGTTGTGCGAGAAACCCAGCCTGTCCGCCGTGTTCCAGACCAGCTGTTGAATGGACGCCGCGGAACCGGAGTTCCAGGCGAGTCCGAGATCCTTATCGCCGATCATGTCCACGTTAATGAGGGCCTTGATCTTAGGAAGCATGCCGTCCGTCCCCCACTTGTCCGCCAGGTGCCGGCTGCCGTAGAGGCTGTTCGTGTCCGTCCATTCTCCATACGCTTCTTCCCCGTCGAAGAAGACGAGATAGACATCATCCTTTCGCGGCGCACCTTGGAGCGCCTCGGCCATTTCGAGCAGGAAGCCGGTGGATGAACCTCCGTCGTTCGCGCCGACGAACTTCGGAATCGTTTTCGTATCGTAATGCCCGCTGATCACGATGGCTTTGCCGGACGTGCCCGGGAACTTCGCAATGATATTCATCATGGGAACGGGGCCTTGGGGCGCGGCGGCGGTGAATTTGTCCTCAGTCACCGTGGCTCCGCGCAGCTTGAGTTGCCCGATGATATAGGCTTGGAGCCTGTGGATCGCCGGACTGTCGGGGGGCCGTTCGCCGAACGAAACCGCCTTTGCCGTAAACTCCAGAGCGCGCGCCCCGCTGAAGTCTTTCGCGCCGGCGGCGCTTGCGCAAAGGACCGCGAGAGTCAGTACGAACGTCTTGCTGTGCATAGATAACCTAGTGTGAAATTCCGCTCCCGGTCGAGCCCATCGAACATGGGCAGAATCAGCGCCGGAGGGACAAGACAGAGAGCGGCCGGGATGAACAACAGCCAGCGCGCGCCTCCTGAAAAGAATTGTAGACCGTTCAACAGGCGGCGAGCCAGCAGGCGGAAGTAGCCGCCCGCCGGCCAAATCTCGATCTCGCGAAAGCCGGCACTTTCCAATAGATGCGCAAGGCCGTACCGCGTGTACCGAAAATAATCGTGCGGCGCCTGATGGACCTCCCATTCGTGCGGCGCGATCAGCAAGAAGCGGGCGCCCGGGCGAAGCGCGCGCGCGATCTCCCGCAGGGCTGCCGCCGGCTCACGCAAATGCTCGAGCGTGACCACATTCAGCGCCGCATCGAAGCGTGCAGCCGAGAAGGGCAGCGCCGTCAAATCCGCTACGGCGTCGAGCCCGCGATAGTTCCACGTGACATCGCCAACCGCGAGATCCACTCCGATATAGCGCTGCCGGTGGAACTCGGACGCGTAGCGCCCTTCGCCGGCTCCAGCATCCAGGACGAGCGCGCCGGGCGGCAACTCCGCCGCGAACTTCGATACCGCTATCTCGATCTCCGTTTCAAAGTGCAGGACACGCCTCTTCAGAAAGCCGGGAAGCCGGTATGCGAGGGAATTACAGCTCATGCGGCTCTGCGCGCCTCCACCATAACCGTGGAACCCGCGCCAAACGCCGCCTCGAGTGCGGCGAACGGAACGGCGGCGAGAACCAGCGCGAGGTACGCCGCGTCTTTCAACAGGCTCGAAAGCTGTCCGCGATCTGTCCCGCGCACCCGGCGCGCTACGGGTTCGAGCCATGGCGCAATGCTGGTCGCAAGGCCCGCCGGATTGTCCCGCCACGAGAACTGCTTTTTTCTGACGACCGCGAACCCGCAACTCTCGAGCAGCTTAACAATGTCCCGCGCGCGGAAGTCGAAAAGGTGGCGCGGCACGTCCACTCCGTTCCAGGACGGGCCCAGTAGCGCGAACTGCCAGCAATCGATATTCGGCACTTGCACCACGAGCCGTCCGTTGGGTTGCATCAATTCCCGCGCAGCACGTAAGTATGAATGCGGATCGGCCAGATGTTCCACTACATGAAACATTGTGACCACCGCGCAGGACCCGCCGGGCAGCGGCACTCTTGCCAGATCTGCGCATAACGTGGGCACACGATTGTGATGCCATGCGACATTGGCCGCCTCCACAGATGCATCAAGGCCCATAACCCGCATCCCGCGCTCGCGCAACATGCCGAGGAACAGACCTCCGCCGCAGCCTACGTCGAGCACCGGACCGGTTTCGCCGCTTTCGCGCCACGCGCGTTCTACAAAGCGCACGTGATCCTGTATCAGCAAACGCCGATACATTTCCTCCAGGCGCCCGGCGGCTGAGGCCTCGGGCTTAAACCAATAGTTCCGCGGATAGTACGCCGCCAGCCGGTGCGGTTCCGGAGCGGGTTCCATGCGGACCAAGCCGCAACTCCGGCAACGCACGACGGGGAAGCGCTCAGCGGTGGTCCGATACAAACGGTCCGTGCCGCGAAACAACTCCGCAAACTCATCCGAATGGCAAAGCAGACAGCTCAATGGACGGCTGCCTGAGTCGTGAGTTCGCGCAGGCCGATCCGGTGATCGAGAATCAGGCGCTTTACTTGGGCAGCCGACAGCTTGCGCACTACATGACGCCGCTTCAACAACATCCGGGGCAACATCCCCAAGGCTTCCCAATCGCCGAGCAACATTCCTTGCGCGAGCGTCCATTTACCGCGCCAGCCGGGGAAGAGCGACGTTTCGCCCTCGTCTCCAAAAGACGCCCACACACCGGCGGCCAGCCGGCGAGCATAGTAGAAAGGGTTCAGACACAACAGACTCCAGGGAAACAGCTTGACCGCCAGCAGCACCCGGTTGCGTTCGATCAGCTTCAGGCGCCTGACGCTCCGGAGCCCAAGCGTGCTACCCCGGTGATGGCGGACCACAGCGTGCGGCGTGTATAGGCATTCCCATCCGGCCATACGCCCGCGCAGTCCCAACTCAGCATCGTCTCCATAGGCGAAAAAGTCTTCGTCGAAACCGCCGATCTCCTCGATCATTTCGCGCCGGTACATCGCCGCGCAGCCGTCCGGCCAGAGGACCGGCTCCATGCGATCGAATTGCCCGTTGTCCATCGCGCCGGAACCCCGGCCGCGGTTTTGACCATCCGGATATATCAGATGTCCAGCTTTGTCGATGCGCCTGGGATCTTCATAAATCAGGATCTTGGAAG
>JAOAPQ010000325.1 GCA_025462965.1 Bryobacterales bacterium | reverse complement strand
CCTCCACCGCAAACTCCAGCCCCAAAGCCCCATCAAGCTCATGCTCGTGCACAACCTGCCCGCAGTCCACCACGGGAGAGGGCGGGCGTCGTATGCGAACCGCAACCCCCGCACCAGCGCCTCCTTCAACGGGCAAGCAATGCGGCACGACCGCCGGCTCCACCCTAGCTTTACGCCCTTCCCAGAGTTGCCGCGCCCCCGAAACCCTCCGGATGCATACGAACCCAAGGAACGCTGAAAACACTGGATTTATCCAAAATAAGGCACCCACCAATACCCGCGTTTCCGCCCGATTTACCCGCGCATACCCCGGAATTACCCAACTTTGAGGGTTCCGAACCCAAGCCGCGACAGCACGCAAAGAGCGCCGCTTAATCCTATGCACAACATGCCGGCATCCGCAGCCGTACCGCACGT
Source organism: Bryobacterales bacterium (assembly GCA_025462965.1). Taxonomy (GTDB): domain Bacteria; phylum Acidobacteriota; class Terriglobia; order Bryobacterales; family Bryobacteraceae; genus JALYXI01. The sequence continues at coordinate 4,399 of JAOAPQ010000325.1, read as the reverse complement.
TCACTCCGCGAAATCTGCCCAGCCGGCCTTCGTTCTTAGCCCTATTCCTTTTCTCACACCTGCCGATACATACCATGTGAACGTTGGAGAGACGGAAGTAGCGAGCGAGATCTCGCTTCAACGGAAAATCGAGCTGGCCTGGCAATCGCTGGCTGAATCTCAGGAAAACTGCGGGACAGCCGCGGACTTAATGCGCTTATTCAGCGCCATTTCGGGGGAAGCGGAGAAGCTGAACCGCCCGGACGTCGCAACTGCTGTGCATGCTCTGAAAGAGGAGCTTCGGTCGTCGGAAATGCCGCCACCGGAATTCTTCGAGAGGTGCCGCTCGGAGCTCGATCGGCTGCGCACCGCAACTGCCGCTACTCCCGCGCCTGAAATCGATCTGGCAACCGACCCCGAATTACTGGACGATTTCATTCTCGAATCGCAAGACTACCTGGCATCCGTTGAGACGAATCTGCTTTCGATCGAGAGGAACCCGGAAGACTCGGAGTCCATTCATTCCGTGTTCCGCTCTTTCCACACCATAAAAGGGCTCGCCGGCTTCCTTGGTTTCCCGCCGATCCAGCAGGTGGCCCATGAGATCGAGAATGTTCTCGATCACGTCCGCGAAGGTAAGCTTCCGATGACCTCCACGATCATCGACACAGTGCTCCGCGCGGCCGATTACCTCAAGGACTGCATCGGCCTGCTGTCCGAGTTCGGCGCCGCCGTTCGATCGTCCGCGGATTTTCCCCCGAACAGAGACCTGCTGACGGCAATCCGCCAGGCGGAAACCCAGCAGCTGGTGCCGGCCGCGGATCTGTCGGAGAAGGCGGAATCCGCCGAGCCGGCCAAAACCAGGTCCTCCGGGACAACCAGTACCGTCAAAGTCGATACATCGAAGATGGAGTACTTGGTGGACATGATCGGCGAATTGGTGATCGCTCAGTCGATCGTCCGCCACGATCCCGTTCTCGTCACCGGCGATAACCCGACGCTCTCCCGGAATCTCGCGCAGCTCGCTCGCGTGACGGAGGAAGTGCAGAAGACCGCTATGTCCATGCGCATGGTCCCCATCGGCCGCCTGTTCGGAAAAATGGAGCGGCTGGTGCGCGATCTTGGCCGCAAGTCGGGGAAACAGATCGAGTTTCAGACTGCCGGAGAACACGCCGAACTCGATCGCAACATCGTCGAGGAGCTCGCCGACCCCATGGTCCATATGATCCGCAACTCCGTCGATCATGGGCTTGAGTCTCCTCAGGACCGTATCTCGCGCGGGAAGCCGCCGGTCGGAAAGATCAAGATTGAGGCTCACCACGAAGCCGGCTGCATCATCATCCGGTTGAGCGACGACGGGCGCGGAATGGACCGCGAAAGGATACTCGCGAAGGCCAAGGAGCGCGGCCTGGTCGCCGCCAATGCCCGCCTTTCCGACGATGAAATCCTCCGGCTTATCTTCCAACCTGGTTTCTCGACCGCCGAGAAGGTAACGGATATCTCCGGCCGTGGAGTCGGAATGGACGTGGTCAGCAGGCACATACAGAAGCTCCGCGGCCGCATTGAGATCAAGTCTGTTCTCGGCGAAGGCTGCACATTTACGTTGCGCCTGCCGCTCACTCTCGCGATCATTGACGGGCTCGTGGTCAGCGTGGCTGAGGAGCGGTTTATCGTGCCCATCTTCGCGATGCGCGAGATGTTCTGTTCCACCGAAGAGACCAGGTTCACGATCGAAGGCAAGAACGAAATGGTGCTGTTCCGCGGCGCGCTGCTTCCCGTCGTACGGCTTCGCGAAAGGTTCTCCATTCAGGGCACAGCCGCCGACAATCTGATCCTGATCGTGATCCAGGGCCGCGATCGCGAGTTTTGCCTGGCCGTGGATCAACTGATCGGCAAGTACGAGGTCGTCATCAAGAGTCTCGGCACCTGCTTTCGCGATGTCCCCGGCGTCGCGGGCGGCGCGATTCTGGGCGATGGCAAAGTCGGCCTGATTCTTGATGTCGATTCTCTCTGTGGGGCCGCACAGGAATGGACTGGGTCGGAATGACTTCCCCCGCCATCCACCCAGCTCTCGCGAACCCTGTGTTGCAAGTTGTGGTCGGCGTCGCCGATTGCCGCACTGCTCGCGGCCCCGGTCCGTGTCTCGTGACTTATGCGCTTGGTTCGTGTATCGCGGTCGTGGTCTTTGATCCGGATACGCTGGTCGGCGGCATGCTGCACTTCATGCTCCCGGAGTCCTCTTTGGACACGGGTAAGGCGGCCGCCAACCCGTTTCTCTTCGCAGATACCGGAGTTCCGATCCTGCTTCAGGAAGTGAGCCGGCTCGGCGCCCGGAAACAGAAACTGCGGGTCTGCATAGCCGGCGGCGCGCAAATCATGAATGAGGGCAGCATGTTTCACATTGGCAAAAGAAACTATCTGGCGCTCCGAAAGATTCTGTGGAAGGCCGGAATCATGGTGCAGTCGGAAGCCATTGGAGGCGAGGTATCCCGAACGGTCTCTCTCGATCTCTGTTCCGGAGCCGTGACCCTGCGGGTGCCGGGAGAACCGGAGTCCTTTCTTCTCGCACCGAACTTGAGGAAATCAATATGAACGCAACCTGTCTTCACGATGTTCTGATAGTCGACGATTCGCCCGCCATGCGAAAATTCGTGCGGCGCGTGCTGGAGATCTCCGGCTTCGCGATCGGCGAGCTGAATGAGGCGGTCGATGGCTTGGATGCTTTGAAATTTCTTTCCCGGCGCCCGGTCGACCTCATTCTGACCGACGTCAATATGCCGGTTATGGGCGGCGAGGAATTCATGGCGAGAGTCGCGTCCGAGTCGGGAACGAAAGAAATACCCGTCGTCGTAATCTCTACCGATTCCACCCGGCAAAGGACCGGCCGCATGATGGCGCTGGGCGCCAGCGGCTACGTGGCGAAGCCCTTCTCCCCGGAGATTCTGCGCGCCGAGCTCGAGAGGGTAATGGCGGGGAGGGCTTTGTGAGCGCGGGAGTAGCGGCTATATCCCCCCTGGACTTGCGGACTGGCTTAACGCACGTCTTTGAGACCATGTTCTTCCGGTCCGTGGAGAGCATCCCTCCGGATGCAGGATTCACCTGCCCGGCATTCCTGGTGACAGTTGGGTTTGAAGGCGAAGCCGCCGGATTTTGCGAATTGGTGATGACTGCGGCGGAAGCCGCCGGCCTTGCGTCCGACTTTCTCGGTTGTGACGCCGAACAGCAGACACCCGATCAGGATCGTGTGGTCGAAGTCCTTTGCGAGCTGGGCAACATGGTCTGTGGGCACATACTGAGTCTCAGCGCGCCGGGTTCGCTGTTTCAGATTCTGCCACCTTCCTGCTCGAGCCTGGCTGCTGATTCCGGACTTCCCGATGTAACGTGGTCCCGGTTCCAACTCGATGATGGTCAGGTCGCGGTAAGGATCGTTTTCAGGTCAGAGGGCACCCAGCCTCTGCTTCGAGCAATCTGACCTTTGCCGATAAGGTAGTGCGCTTGAGTCGCAGCATGTCGGCCGCGAGCTTCTTATTCCCGCGTGTCATTCGCAGGGCTTGCGACAGGATGCTCCGCTCGAAGCGGCTCACCGTCTCTTCGAAGTCCAGGCCATGATCGGGGACACTGATCGAGTCGTGGCTCATTCGCTCTGTGTCGGTTCGTTCCGCTCGCGCCGGGGGAAGGAAAAAGTCGCGCGCGCCCAGCACCATCCGCTCGCCGCTGAGGACGATCGCCATCTCGACGGCATTCTCCAGTTGCCGTACGTTTCCCGGCCAGGAATAGGTGCTGAGCTTGGCGATCGCGTCCGCCGATGCGATTTTCCGTGGCAGACATTCCAAGCGACAGATTTTCGCCAGAAAGTGTTCCACCAGGAGTGCGACATCCTCCAGCCTGTCCCGCAGCGGCGGCACCTTGACCGGTACCACGTTGAGCCGGTAGTACAGATCTTCTCGAAACGCGCCTTCCCGCACGCGGGCGACCAGATCTACATTCGAAGCGGCGATGATCCGGACGTCCACCTTGATCGTTTCGGAGCTCCCCAGCCGTTGGAATTCACGCTCCTGGAGCACACGGAGTAGCTTTGCCTGCAAATCCAGAGGCATGTCCCCGATCTCATCCAGCAACAGCGTGCCGCGGTGAGCTTGCTCGAAGCGGCCGATCCGAAGCTGCTGTGCTCCTGTAAACGCGCCCCGGACATGCCCGAACAATTCCGCTTCCAGCAGACTTTGCGGAATGGCGCTGCAGTTTACGCAAACCATCGGCAAAGCGGCCCGGGGGCTCGCCAGATGAATCGCCCGTGCGACGACTTCCTTCCCGGAACCCGTCTCGCCCGAAATCAGGACCGTGCATCTGCGGGGCGCCACTAGCCGTATCAGGTGCGAGATCTCCTCCATGGGACTGCTACCCCCCACCAGGGTCTGGCTCC
>JAOAPQ010000311.1 GCA_025462965.1 Bryobacterales bacterium | reverse complement strand
ATCGGCGGTGTGGGGGTCGTCGAGTTGGTTCCGCAAGCGCAAGGCGGCTATCTTGACAGTGTGGGGCCAACCCTTGCGGCGGCTTTCCTGGAGCGGGGCCTGCTGCTGCGCCCGCTTGGAAACGTGGTGTATTTCATGCCGCCTTACGTCATTACAGACGAACAAACCAATTGGACGCTGGACCAGATCGCGGAGGTTCTTCAAGCGGCGGACATCGCCTGCCGGCATAGAACGGATTCGATCGGCACAGGCGGACCGAGCAGATAACCCTGCCCAATGTCGCAGCCGATTTTCCGCACTGCGTCGAGTTGCAGGCGCGTTTCGATGCCTTCGATCACGACCTTCATCCCGAGCCCGTGCGCGAGGGATACCAGCGCCGCTGTGACCGCCATCGCAGTGGGATCAATGTGGATGTCCCGGACGAACGAGCGATCGATTTTGAGGATGTCGATGGGGAGCCGCTGGAGATAGCTGAGCGACGAATAGCCTGTGCCGAAATCATCGATGGAGACGCTGACCCCCAGGTCTCGAATATGTGAAATCTTGTCGGCTGCCTCCTCGACACCCTGCATGGCGACGGTTTCAGTGAGCTCCAATTCGAGCAGATAAGGCGGCAAGCCGGTGCGGTTCAGAACATCAACTAAAGTGTCCACGAAGTCGGCGCGTAAAAATTGCACGACCGAGACGTTCACGCCCACGCCGATTTCCTCGTGCGACGTCTCGATCCAGGTGCGGGCCTGGCGGCAAGCTTCCTCCAGGACCCAGGTGCCGATCGGCACGATCAAACTGGTGTCCTCCGCGATCGTGATGAATTTACACGGCGGGACCGAACCAAGCAGCGGATGGTCCCATCGCAACAGCGCTTCGTATCGAACGATATCTCCGCTGTCCAGGGCAAGCTGCGGTTGAAAGTGCAGCCCCAATTCGTTGCGGTCGAGCGCGCGCCGCAGATGATTTTCCATCTCGAGGCGCTCCCGGGCGCTGTCACCCATTTCAGGGGTAAAGAACCGGGAAAGGTTCTTGCCCAGACGCTTGGCCTCGTACATCGCCGCGTCCGAGGTCTGCAGCAGACTGGTCACGTCGCCGCCGTCTCGCGGGAAGACGCTGATGCCCGCGCTCGCGGTGACCAGGAGGTCGTGACCGTCAATAACGAAACCTTCCTGCAAGCTGGCCAGGAGATTATGGGCAACCGCTTGTGCGTCGTTGTCGTCCAGTAAACCGTTGAGAATGAGCGTGAACTCATCGCCTCCCATTCTCGCGAGCGTAGACTCCTCACCCACGCAGCCTCGCAGGCGCGAGGCGACCTGCTTTAGAAGAGCGTCCCCGACGACATGGCCAAGCGTATCGTTGACCAGCTTGAAGCCATCCAGGTCGATATAGAGAACCGCCAGTCGGGTGTCCCGGATACGGGCGCGTTCGAGTTCCTCTCCCAGCCTTGTTTCGAGAAGGCGCCGGTTCGGCAGACCGGTCAGCTGATCGTGCGAAGCCTGGTGCGACAATTCGCGTTCCGCTAGCTTGCGCTCGGTAATATCCCGCGCCATGCAGCACGTGAATTCGCCGCCGTTAAATTCAAGGTAATTGATGCTGATTTCAACAGGATAGCTCCGGCCGTCTCGCGTCAGATGCGTGGATTCGACGCTCAGCGATCGCCGTGCTTTCAGCTCCTGACGGGTCTTAGCGAACCGTTCAAACGTCCAGGCCGGGTCGAGGGTATGGACAGGCAGGCCGATCAATTCATCGACATCGTATCCCAGGTTCTGGGAAGCCGCCTGATTAGCGTAGAAGATATGACCTACGGCGTCGAGCCATAAAACAGTATCGGGGGAGTGATCGATAGAGAACTGGCTGAAGCGTAGCGCTTCTTCGGCTCTCTTGCGCTCGGTAATGTCGAGGGACACGCCCCCTAAAAAGGTCTGTCCCTGGCGGTTTTCGAAGGGGAATTTAAGGCTCAAAAAGTGCCGAAGCTCGCCCGAAGGCAGGAACAAGGATTCAGTCATTTCCTGGCTCCGGTTTGAGGATAGTACTTTCAGGTCATTCCTCCGGATCTGCTGCATGACCTCTTCTGGCCAGAGGTCGCTTCCCGTCTTTCCTTCAAACACCGCGAGGGACGTATGGAACTGTTTGCAAAATGCGTCGTTGATATACAGCAACCGGCTTTCGGGATCTTTGATATAGGTCAGGGCCGGGGTGTATCTCATGAAGGCATCAAACCGCTGCCGGCTTTCTTCGGCTTCCAGACGGGCGGCTTCCGCACCGGCCCGAGCGCGGCGAATGCGCTGCGTCTGCAAGCTGATCAGCACGACGGCGAGTGTCATGACAGCCAACCCGTAGCGCATCAAATCGGCGTGGTGCTGGGCGTCCAGGATATCTTTCATATGGCGGCCGTCGTAAGGGTTGTACATCGACCACCGGGATGCCAGCTCCGAGAGCGTACCGTCTCCGGAAAGCCGGGCAATTTGTTCGAAGATCCGGTCCGCCGAGCCTGTGGCCGCGCGAGTGGCTGTCGTCGCCAGGGATAAACTGCCATTCGGCAGCGAAGCGACGTGCAAAGCCTGGCCTGGACAGCCGGCTCCCTGGAGCAGTTGCGATTCGAGCAGACGGACATCCAGGAAGACGCCATCCACCAGCCCGGAACACAAGGCCGGTACCATGCGTTCCATCTCCGGCATGGTGACCAGATGCGCCCGAGCAAACAATATCTCCGCACGCCGCTTGGCGGCCGGCATGCCCCGCATGGCGATGCGTTTTCCACCGGTCGAGCCCGCAGAAGCAAGTTTGCGGCTTTCGAGGGAGATCAGCGCCATATCGTTCTCCCACCACGGGTGGCTCATATGGAAGCGCTTCTTGCGCTCGTCCGTAACCGTCAGGAGAGGAAACATCTCGATAAAACCGCGGCTCAGCGCATCGTCCGCTGTCTCCTGCCCGATTGAAACCCAGTTGATCCGGAACCCGGCTTTGGCCGCAGCGCGGTTTATCATCTCGGCCGCGAGACCGTCCGGCGGCGCGCCCGTGCGCGGCAAAATATAGGGAGGATAGAAGTTGTAGCCTACCCTTAGCGTTTGGAAACCGGTGTGCGATTTGTTGTACACAACCGTGGCTCCGCCCAAGCATGCGACAATCAGCGCCGCGAGGGCGGTTCTATTCCGCCACGGGCCAAGCGCCGTGCGGATGATGAATGGCATGGTTGGACGAATAGTCTTTGCCTCGTTCGAAGGTTGAATCGGCAATATGCTCTTCGAACTTTAGCTAAAGCGAGCAATTTATTGGCCGTACCCCCATCTCCAATTCTTGATTTCCGGCAGGTCGTCGCCGTGCTTGACAACGTATTCGCGGTGTTCGATCAGCTTGTCCCGCAAGGCTTGCTTGACATGCGCGCCAATGTTGCGCAACCGGGGAACGCGGTCGATCACGTCACCTGCCAGATGGAATCGATCGAGCTCGTTCAGCACGGTCATATCGAACGGCGTGGTCGTCGTGCCCTCTTCCTTGTATCCACGCACGTGAAGATTGTCGTGATTTCTACGGCGATACGCGAGGCGATGAATCAGCCAGGGGTATCCGTGGTACGCAAAGATGATCGGCTTGTCTGTGGTTAAGAGCGAATCAAAATCCGTATCCGGAATGCCATGCGGATGTTCGCTCGGCGACTGGAGGGTCATGAGATCCACCACATTGACCACACGAATTTTGAGATCCGGAAAATACCTGCGCAACAGATCCACTGCCGCGAGCGTCTCGAGCGTGGGGACATCGCCGGCGCACGCCATGACCACGTCGGGCTCCGAACCAGCGTCGTTGCTGGCAAACTCCCATATTCCGATGCCGGCGGTGCAGTGTTTCACGGCCTGCTCCATAGTCAGCCATTGCAAGTCCGGCTGCTTGCCCGCGACGATCACGTTGACGTAGTTGGTGGTGCGAAGGCAATGGTCCGTGACCGAGAGCAGCGTGTTCGCGTCGGGAGGGAGATACACGCGGATAACGTCGGCCTACTTGTTCACCACGTGGTCGATGAAACCGGGGTCCTGGTGGCTGAAGCCGTTGTGGTCCTGCCGCCAGACGTGGGAGCTCAAAAGATAATTCAAGGACGCGATGGGGCGCCGCCAGGGAAGGCGCCGGGTCACCTTCAGCCACTTGGCGTGCTGGTTGAACATGGAATCGACGATGTGGATGAAGGCCTCGTAGCAAGAGAAAAATCCGTGACGCCCGGTGAGGAGATAGCCCTCGAGCCAGCCCTGGCACATGTGCTCGCTCAGCACTTCCATGACACGCCCGTCGGGCGAGATGTGGTCGTCGCCGGGTAGGATTTCGCCCGTGAACGCTCGGTTCGTCACTTCCAGGATGGCATTCCAGCGATTCGAATTGTTTTCATCCGGCGACAGGACGCGGAAGTTCTTGTTTCCCTGGTTGAGCTTCATCACATCGCGCAGGAGTTCACCCATCACCCGCGTAGCCTCAGCACAACTGGTTCCGGGCTCTTTCACCTCGACGGCGTAGTCGCGGAAGTCCGGAAGTATCAGATCCTTCTTTAGAAGCCCGCCGTTGGCGTGAGGATTGGCGCCCATCCGGCGGTTGCCCTTCGGGGCGAGTTCGGCAAGTTCTTCGATCAGCCGGCCGTGGTCGTCGAACAACTCTTCGGGCCGGTAGCTCTTCATCCAGCTTTCCAGAATCTCGATGTGCTCCGGATTCGAGGCAAGTCCGTCCAGTGGAACCTGATGAGCCCGAAAGGTACCTTCGATTTGCACGCCATCGATTTTGTCGGGACCGGTCCAGCCCTTGGGAGATTGGAGCACGATCATAGGCCAACGGGGACGTCCGTGAAAGCCGTTCGCGCGGGCATCCTGCTGGATGGACCGAATCTCCGCTGTGAGCTCGTCTAGGGTCGCGGCCATGAGCTGGTGCATTGGCCCGGGCTCATGGCCGGCCACAAAGTGCGGCTCCCAGCCGTACCCGCGCAGGAGTTGCGTCAACTCGTCCTGAGGGATGCGCGCCAGCACTGTCGGATTGGCGATCTTGTATCCGTTCAAGTGCAGGATAGGCAGCACGGCGCCGTCCCGCACGGGATTGAGGAACTTGTTCGAGTGCCAGCTTGTGGCCAGAGGACCGGTCTCCGCCTCACCGTCGCCGACGACGCAGCAGACGAGAAGATCGGGGTTGTCAAACGCCGCGCCAAACGCATGAGCGAGCGAATAGCCGAGTTCCCCGCCCTCATGGATGGAGCCGGGCGTCTCGGGAGCGACATGGCTCGGAATGCCGCCGGGAAATGAG
>JAOAPQ010000291.1 GCA_025462965.1 Bryobacterales bacterium | reverse complement strand
TCGCCAATGCCCAAAAGGAATACGAAGGTATGCCGTTCGAGATTACGGTCGAGGAGATGGAACCCGAGCGGCTGTTCTCTTTCCGGTGGCATCCCTTCGCCATTGAGCGCGGCGTCGATTACTCTGCCGAACCGGCGACGCTCGTGGAGTTCGTGCTGGAGGAAGCGGCGGACGGCGTCATGCTGACTGTCACCGAATCGGGCTTCGACGGAATCCCGCTCGCGCGGCGGGCGAAGGCGTTCACGGCGAACGAACAAGGTTGGGGCATGGTGGTCAAGCTGATTGAGGAGTACCTTGTCCACGCGCGGTAGCTCGAATGCGAGGGTGGAGCCGGAGGTCTCGGCGCCACTTTTCGCGGCCCTGGGTGACGAGATCCGCTTACGACTTGTCTCCCGCGTGTGCGACGACGGACCGATGTCGATCACCAGGCTCACTGTGGGCTCCAACGTCACCCGTCAAGCGATTACGAAACACCTGCGCGTGATGAAGAAAGCAGGTCTCATGCGCAGCACACGGCATGGGCGGGAGAGCGTCTGGCAATTGGATCAGCAGCGACTCGAGGACGCGCGCCGGTACCTCGACCTGATCTCCAGGCAGTGGGACAGCGCTCTTGGCCGGCTGCGGGAATTCGTCGAAGACTGAGAGAGCAACGCTATGGACAATCCAAATATCATTTACGTTATCCACATTGCCACGACGCCAGAAAAGTTGTGGGAAGCGCTTACCAGTCCCGAGGCGCTTAAGAGAAACTGGGGCAATATTGAATCTCAGTGGACGGTCGGTTCAAAAGTTAGCGAGGTTGCCGAATCCGGGAAGGTGCTGTGGAAGGGCGAGGTCCTAAGCAGCGAGCCGCCTCGCCTGCTTTCCTTTACTTTCGATGTGATCGGCAGCGCCGAGCCACCCACGAAAGTGACGTTTGAACTCAGCCCTCCCGCTTCCGCGGTTGCACCGGACGCGACGGTCGTGCGGCTAACGGTCACCCAGACGGGATTCGAGGAGAACGGCAAACAATTCACTGGCTGCGCTCGGGCGTGGCCTGAAATATTGAGTAGCGTCAAGACCTATCTGGAAACCGGCCGTTCGCTTGGGTTCGCCTGGAAGCACTGAACGCATGTCCAAGGCGCGGGGTCACGCCTCACGTGCAACGACGTATACTCCGAGCCCGATCATCGCTGCGCCGGTTGCTCGCCGCTGATTTCTTCGGGCTTGGCGGGACGCCAGCAGCCGCTGTCCGATAGGACCGGCGAATAGGGCGACGAGGAGATCGACGCTGGTGTTCAGAACGACGGTAATGGCGCCGAGCAGCAGGAATTGCCCGAATACCGGACCGACTTTCGGATTTACGAACTGGGGGATGAAAGAGAGAAAAAAGAGCGCCGTCTTGGGATTCAGAACTTCGGTCGCGATGCCCTGAGCGAAGGGATTGCCGGCGGCCGCCGCTCCTGTAGTGGATTCGATGTGTTCGGAGGCTGATCTGAACATGCGGATTCCCAAATAAACCAAGTACGCGGCGCCCGCCCAGCGAACAGCCTGATAAGCAACGGCGGAGGTTGCGAGCACTACCGACACGCCCAGACCCGCGGCGATGACGTGGACGAAACCGCCGACGAACGTACCCAGCGAGGAAAGAATGCCCTCGCGGCGGCCGCCTGCCAAGGTTCGCGTGAGCACGTACATGATCCCGGGCCCAGGGGTGATGGCCAGCAGGAGCGCAGCAGTGAGGAAGGCGATGAATGTGGGCAGGGAGATCATCCCGTTAGTGTACTAACCGGCCCTGGAGGGAAGGCGAGCTCAGCCTGTGCGCCGAGTTTGGGTGCGGCACGACGAACGCGGCTGTCGCCGCGTGTCCCCTCGGAAGTGATCCCATCAGTGTACTAACCACATTACCGTCCACGTGTTGATGCCCAGGTCCAAGGTTTTTTGCAAGGATTCAATGGCTTTGTCTTCGTCCTTGTTCCAAGGCCGACAATCGAAATGCGGGCGCCCGTTTTCCCCAGCACGCGGGTAGGCGGGTTCCCATCCGCGCCCAGCGTCCCGGCGGCGACTGCGGTGAGTGCGGTGCTTTCCAGAAAATGGCGGCGCGAGATGCTCATGGTTATAGGTTGATGCAGCGCGCGAGCGGTAGGGTGAGGGCGGGTAGGCCGATTGACAATCGGCCGCGGGTTAACAACCCGCCCTACAGGCTACTGGCGGCCGCCTCCGAATCGTCCCGGTCCCGGGCCGCCGAACCCGCGACCGCTGCCACGGCTCAGGACCGTTGCATACTTCGTCTGCTGATCCGGGGTCAAAATCAGATAGAATGCCGCCTGCGCATTCGCGTGAGCAGCCGTCAACTGCGTCGTCAAAGTCCCGATCTGCGTCGCTTGCGCATTGATCGTCGCCGTGTCGTTCTTCAGAACCGCCGCGTTTAGTGCGGTGTGCGCGGTCTTTAAGCTCGTCTGTACAGTCGACGCCGCGGTCACCTCGGCCGTAAAGATGGTCGTCGCCTGTGCCTGCTGGGCGGCGGTCAATGTCAGCAGCGTAGTCAACCGCTCAACCTGGTGCGTCACCATATCAGCCGGCGTGGGCGGCGTTCCCGGCGTTCCCGGACCTTGCGCCAGCAGGAACGAAGCGCAAAAAGCCGTCATCGCGATACCTTGAAAGAACCGTCGTGTCATATATAAAAGCTCCTGCTCTTAAAACGCACGAATGTTCCATGTTGTTGCGCCGGCGCTGTTAAATAGCTGTAAAATCAACCGGCGGTCGGTTGAAACTTGTATCCCAGGCCGTGGATCGTCGTGATGTATTTGGGATGTTTCGGGTCCGATTCTAGTTTTTGCCGGAGCCATGCCACATGCACGTCCACCGTGCGGGTGGATTGAACGCTACGGTGGCCCCACACTTCGTTCAGCAGCTCCTGGCGTGAAACCGTCGCGCCCGGATGCTCCAGAAAATAACAGAGAAGCTGGAATTCCCGCGCTGAAAGGGAAATCGGCTGGCCTCCGCGCTGAACCTCCGTGCAGCGGACATCCACGCGGACGTCCCCAAACTCATACGTGGCCGCCACCGGAGCGGAACTGGAGGCCTGCCGCCGCAAGAGCGCTTCCACGCGCGCCAGCAGCTCGGGCATCTCGAACGGCTTGGTCAGGTAATCGTCGGCGCCGAGTTTCAGGCCCTGGACCTTGTCGATGGTCTGGCTGCGCGCGGTCAGCATCAGGATGGGAGTCGCAACTCCCTGGTCGCGCAGCTCCCGGCAAACGTCGAAGCCGCTTTTACGCGGAAGCATCACGTCCAGGAGAATGATGTCGTAGGTTTCGCTGCTGGCCTTGCGGAAGCCATCGTCGCCATCGAGCGCGGTGGAGACGGCGTATCCTTCGCTGCGCAACCGGTCCGCCATGGTAAGCACCAGACCGGGCTCGTCCTCCACCAGCAGGACTTCTTTCAAGCCGTGCGCTCCGACAGTCTCACGTGCTCCGCTGCCGACACGCGAATCGCCGGGAGACGTACCACGAAACTGCTTCCTTGCCCGGGAACGCTCTCCACGGAAATGCTGCCTCCCGCTTCCTGCGCGAAGTTGCGCGCCAGACTCAAGCCAAGGCCCGTGCCGTGGATCTGGGCCGAGGCCACCGCACTGCCGCGGTAGAACGCATCGAAAATATGCGGCAGGTCGGAACTCGCAACGCCGATCCCATGATCTTCGACGGCGATGCGCACGGAATCCGACTCCGCCCACGCGCGGATTCGCAGCCATTTCGCTTCACCGCCGTACTTGATAGCATTCGCGATCAGGTTGTGCAGGCACTGTATGAGCGCACCGCTCTCGCCCATCACGACGGGCAGGTCCGGCTCGATTTCGCGCTCCACCGTGACGCCGGATTCCTGAATGAGCGACGCCGCGAGCGCGAGAGCATTGTCGACGAGTTCGGCGGGCGCGAGGGGCACGGGCTCATACGCGCGCTTATTCTGGCCCGACGCGAACTGCAGAATCTGCTCCATCATCCCCGTGAGGCGGCGCGATTCGTTCCGGATCAGCGTGCCGTAAAGCTTTACCTGCGGTTTGCCTTCCACAACGCCATCCGTCAGGTTCTGCGCCGCCGACGAGATCACGGTGAGGGGAGTCCGCAATTCATGCGAGATCCCGGCGACGAACTCCATCTGCAGCCGGGCGAGCCTTTGCGCCCGCTGCGTGGAGACGACAATCA
>JAOAPQ010000254.1 GCA_025462965.1 Bryobacterales bacterium | reverse complement strand
GAGCGATTGCTTGCTTATATGCGAAAAGCCGCCCGGGAAGCTAAGCGGCACACATCCTGGACGACCGTTAACCAGGCGTTCGAAACGGCCGTGCAAGGCTTTGTGGAAGGGCTGCTTGGCGATCCCGAATTCATGGCGGAGTTCGAACGGTTCGTTGGGCCGCTGATCGAACCCGGGCGTGTGCACGCCCTTTCGCAAGTGCTGGTGAAAATAACGGCTCCGGGTGTTCCGGATATCTATCAAGGTACCGAGCTTTGGGACTTAAGCCTGGTGGATCCGGACAATCGCCGGCCGGTGGATTACGGGGCGCGCCGGCGTCTGCTCGCCGAACTTGATGCGCTCCCGATCGAACAGATTCTCGCCCGCGGGGATGAAGGTCTACCCAAGCTGTGGACCATCAGACAGGCCGTACGCATTCGCGAGCGTCTCGGTGATTACGCTCGCATTCCGGTCGGGGGCGAGAAGTGCGATCATGTCATCGCGTTCCAACGCGGCGAGGTGATTTGCATTGCGCCGCGCCTCGTGCTGGGTCTCGTCGAGGATTGGGGCGACACTGCGCTCATGTTGCCGGAAGGGCGGTGGCACAATGTGCTTTCGGATCGTAGGTTTGCGCCGGGGAGCATTCGCGTGGGGGATGTGTTGAAGGACTTCCCGGTCGCTTTACTGGTCAGCAGCGATTCAAACGACGGTTAGATAGCGCTCCACCATCTGTTTCATCACGTCTTCACCGGGAGCATCCCAGAGCGCCTGGTTGAAGATTTCGACCTCGATCGGGCCGTCGTAACCGGCGGCCTCGACGGCGCGGCGAATGCGCTGGATCTCGATCACACCATCGCCCATCATTCCCCGTCCTTTCAAATGATCCGGCGGCGGCACGATCCAATCGTTCACGTGAAATCCAAGGATGCGGCCCTTGGCACGAGTGATCTGAGCATAAAGATCTGGGTCCCACCACACGTGATAAACATCGATGACCACGCCTACCTGATGGGCGTCAAACTTCTCCGCGAGGGTGATGGATTCTGCCAGACCGACGATTACCGAGCGGTCTCCCGCGAACATCGGATGCAGCGGCTCGATCCCGAGCCGGACACCGCTCGCCCCAGCATGGTCGACCACGGCAGCGATTCCTTCCTGAACCATCCGGCGGGCGCCATCGATGTCGCGGTCTGGAGCAGGCCCGCAGACGAGCACCAGCACAGTAGTTCCGAGTTCGGCAGCCTCATCGATAGCACGCTTGTTGTCATTGATGCGCTCTTGCCGCTCGGCCGCGGTCGCGGCGGTAAACATCCCGCCGCGGCACAGGCTTGAAACGCGAAGGTCGTTCTCACGCACGCTTCGTGCCGCCTCAGCCACGCCCGATTCCGCAATTTTATGGCGCCACAAACCAATCTCCGGAACTTCGTGGCGCGCGCAGGCTTCCACGGCCTCGCGGACGTTCCACTGGTTTGTGGTCATCTGATTGAGGCTGAGGCGATTCAAGGGAGCGGACATGGTCGTCAAAGCGTGAGCGTGGGAACATCCACCCAGCAGCGCTTGCGCCAGGACTCAAGGCCGAGCTCAGCGAGTTGAACGCCCTTGGCGCCCTCCAGGAAATCGTGAGGGAATGGCTCGTCATCCACCACGTGCCGGAGGAACATCTCCCATTGCACCTTGAAGCCGTTGTCGAACTCGGCGTTGTCAGGTACAACCTCCCACTGTTCCCTGAAATCGATGGGATTCGGGATGTCGGGGTTCCATACCGCCTTCGGCGTGTTGACCTTGTGCTGCACCTTGCAATCGAGCAGGCCCGCGACGGCGGTACCTTCGGTTCCATCCACTTGGAGTACAAATAACTCTTCCCGGTTCACGCGTACCGCCCAGGATGAATTGATCTGCGCGATGGCTCCGTTCTCCAGAATGAATGTGCCATAGGCCGCGTCGTCCGCTGTGCACTTGTAGGGCTTGCCTTGCTCGTCATAGCGAGTCTCGATGTGGGTTGCGCCGAGAGCCGAAAGCGACTTCACGGGCGAAAATATTCCCGCCAGAACATACTGCCAGTGACAGAACATGTCGAGAATGATGCCGCCGCCATCCTCCTTGCGGTAGTTCCATGATGGACGCTGTGCCTGCTGCCAATCGCCCTCAAACACCCAATAGCCGAACTCGCCGCGAATCGAGAGGATTTTGCCGAAGAACCCGCCGTCGATCAAGCGCTTCAATTTTCGGAGCCCCGGGAGGAATAACTTGTCCTGAACGACGCCGTTCTTCAACCCGCTCTTCTTAGCTGCGTGCGCAAGTTCCATTGCGGTTGCGACATCGGGCGAAATCGGTTTTTCGCAATAGACATGTTTGCCTGCCGCGAGCGCCCCCTTGACGCTATCGGCATGGGCGGAGGTGGTCTGCGCATCGAAATAGATCTTGTACTCGGGGTTGGCAAGAGATTCGGAAAGGTTGGTACTCCACCGCTCGATGCCGCAGCGCTGCGCGAGCGATTCCAATTTGGCGGCGTTGCGCCCGACCAGAATTGGCTCCGGATAGAGGAGGTCGCCATTCTTCAAAGGCACTCCGCCCTGATTGCGGATGGCAACGATGGAACGGACGAGGTGCTGGTTCGTGCCCATGCGGCCCGTCACCCCGTTCATGATGATTCCAATGGACTGTTTACTCATGTGGCAACCCGTAGGTTACGATGTCCCATACGATTCGACAAGCCCTGGCCTATCCTCTATACTGAAAAGGTTGTGATCATATTGCTGACGGTTGTGCACGTGCTCGTTTGCTTGTTCCTGATTGTCGTGGTGCTGCTCCAAAGCGGTAAGGCTGCGGACCTCGCCGGCGCATTTGGCGGGATGGGTTCTCAGACGGCGTTTGGCCCTCGAGGGTCGGCCACGCTTCTCTCGAAAGCGACGACGATCTCGGCGATCGTCTTCATGTTGACATCGATGTCTCTTTCAATTCTGGCGACGCGCGGGGCCGGCGGCAACTCTTCGCTGGACGTGACCAAGAAAAATTCGCTCACGGCGCCTAAAGTTGGCGTTACCCCGGTTGCTCCTGCACCCAAGCCGCAAGGTGGGACCCCACCCGCACCGGCGAAGAAGTAAGCTGGAAGAGATATAGTTTGTAGCCCCCTGCGGAGGTGGCGGAATTGGCAGACGCACTAGCTTGAGGTAGGAGTTTGAGCTAGTTTGTTCAAGAACGTAGTTGAGACGAGCGGAAGTGGCGAAATTGGCAGACGCACAGCCTTGAGGTGGCTGCGCCCGCAAGGGCATGGGGGTTCAAGTCCCCCCTTCCGCACCATACGCCATTGGGCGAGTCTAGCCGCCAGTGACTTTGTTCGCGAACAAACGGCGCTGATGGGCCGTTGGTTGACTTCTCTTTCGGTGATGGAATTCAGATCTCAGCACCGACACACGACCGACTGATCCAATCCTGAGTAGGTAGAGCTTGCGGAAACCACAGACTTGCAACTCGACTGTTAGACTCCCTGCATGGGATCAGTCCTTCTCGCACCGATCCTGACTCCGCACGGTCGGCTCGCCTTGGTTGAGACGGTTGAGGCGCCGTACCTCGCTCAGGAGATAGCTCGACGCCTGCGCGATGCTTTCAACCGCGGATCGGGCCACGGTCTTCTCCAACTAGGAGCCGCTGAAGCCGGTACCGCGCTTCCTCCTATTTTCGGTTACTGGCGCGAACTCGGCGCATCGTACGTGGCCGCGCTCTGTGCCCAATCCGATACTGAGCCGCCGCAAGCGAACGCGCGCGTTCCCTCCCCTCCGGACGCCGAGCTGGAACGGCTGGTCCAGGCCGCGCCTCCGATGACGGGAGCGGAGTATCTCAACACCCATGTCCTTGACGCTCTCTGGCGGGAACTCGACGCGGCTTTCGCGATCGAGCTGGTGGAGTCGAAATGCGGAGTGCAGGACTTTCTGAAACGCCGGAACCCGGCGTGGAACCTTGTCGGACGCGTGCACTTCAACCTTGCCGAGAATCGCGGCGACCAGGAGGCGCCCTTTGCCTTTATCGCAACCTATACCACCCGATTATCGGCGGACGCCAAGGCTCAGCATCTTCCGCTGGGGCAAGCCTTGCGAGAATACTCGGGCGCGGCAAACAAGGACCGCTTATTATCGCTGCTTTTGCCCGTGCAGCGAGCGTCGGAATCCTGTTCATGGCTGAAAGCCATGGTCGATACCGGGGAGATCTTCCATCCCCTGCGCTGGACGCCACGGGAAGCCATGCAGCTCTTGAAAGATGTCCCGCAACTCGAGAGCGCCGGTGTGGTCGTCCGCATGCCTGCAGGGTGGCGCGCCAACCGCCCTCCTCGTCCGAAAGTGACGGGGACAATCGGCGGCAAGGCGCCATCGGGAATTGGCCAGGACGCCTTGCTCGATTTCCGCATGGAACTGACGCTCGACGGCGAGAGCCTGACCGCCGCCGAGATCACGGAATTGTTAACTACGTCCGAGGGCTTGGCGCTGGTTCGCGGCCGTTGGGTGGAGGTCGACCGCGATCGCCTGAGCAGCATGATCGAGCGTTTTCGCCAGGTCGAGCGTACCGCCAGGGAGAATGGGCTCAGCTTCAGGGAAGCGATGCGCCTGCTCGCCGGCGCCGACGTCACCGCGTCCGATGAGTTTACCTCTGGCTCTGATGGTGCCGAGGCCGACTGGGCTCAAGTGACCGCCGGCAAATGGCTCGCGGAGACACTGAAAGGACTCCACAGTCCCGAGGGACTTGCCCGCGTCGATCCCGGTGCCGCGCTGAACGGAACGCTGCGGCCCTACCAGCAGGAGGGGCTGCGCTGGCTTTACCTTCTCTCGCAACTCGGGCTCGGTGCGTGCCTGGCCGACGATATGGGGCTGGGCAAGACCATTCAGGTACTTGCCCTGTTGGCCGTCCTGAAGCGCCGGACGAACGGTGATCGGCAGCCCAGCCTGCTCGTTGTCCCCGCTTCGCTCCTCGCCAACTGGGCAGCGGAGACTGAACGCTTTACTCCGGGCCTGGAGGTTCTCGTTGCGCATCCATCCGCGGTCCCGGCGGCCGATCTCAAGACCATCGCGCCGGAACGACTGCGGGACATCGACCTGGTCATTACCAGCTATGGCACTCTGCTTCGTGTCCCGT
Organism: Bryobacterales bacterium; assembly: GCA_025462965.1. GTDB lineage: Bacteria > Acidobacteriota > Terriglobia > Bryobacterales > Bryobacteraceae > JALYXI01. The sequence goes on along the minus strand of JAOAPQ010000254.1, from coordinate 2,999 downwards.
GGATCGCGGAAAGTTCCTGGCGACTAGCCATCCTTGACGAAGCGCAGGCCATCAAGAACCCTGGTGCGAGGCAGACCCGGATCGCCAAGGGACTCAAGGCCCGGTCCAGATTCGCCCTCACCGGCACGCCGGTCGAGAACCGGCTGGGGGATCTGTGGTCGGTTTTTGACTTCGTCAACCCTGGACTGCTTGGATCGTCAAAGCAGTTCACGGACTTTGTGAAACACCTCGCGGCACGGCCCCACAATTCATACGCCCCGCTTCGCGAACTCGTGCGTCCCTACATTCTGCGGCGGTTGAAAACCGATAAGACCGTCATCGCGGACCTGCCGGACAAAACCGAGATCAAGGCGTTTTGCCAGCTCAGCCGCAAGCAGGCGGCACTCTACGAGGAGTCGGTCAAGGAACTGGCGGAAAGGCTTGCGGATTCCACGGGAATACAGCGCAAAGGTCTGGTATTGTCGTTTTTGATGCGCTTCAAGCAAATCTGCAACCACCCTTCTCAGTGGCTGGAAGACGGCGACTGGAGCGAAAACGACAGCGGCAAGTGGACGCGCCTGCGCGATATCGCCGAGGTGGTGGCCGCCAAACAGGAAAAAATGCTCGTCTTCACGCAGTTCCGCGAGGTGACGGCGCCTCTTGCCGCTTTTCTGGGATCGGTCTTCGGACGCCCCGGCCTCGTTCTGCACGGCGACACTGTGGTGAGCAAACGCAAGGATCTGGTGCGGCGCTTTCAGGAAGAAGATGCAGTGGGGTTCTTCGTGCTTTCGCTGAAGGCCGGTGGCTCGGGCCTGAATCTTACCGCAGCCTCTCATGTGGTGCACTTCGACCGGTGGTGGAACCCGGCTGTCGAGAACCAGGCTACGGACCGTGCTTTCCGTATCGGCCAGACAAAGAATGTACTCGTTCATAAGTTCGTCTGCCGCGGTACCGTGGAAGACAAGATCGATCAGATGATTGAATCGAAGCGGCAACTTTCGAACGACTTATTGGAAGGTGGCGCGGACCTGATGGTGACAGAGTTGAAGGACGAAGAACTACTGCGGCTGGTCGCGCTCGACATAAATAAAGCGTTGAAGGAGAACTGATAAATGTACGACGGCTGGGGATGGAAACCTTATGTCCCAGTGGCGCAGCGCCGGGCGAAAGCGTCGCGCCAGATGGATAAGCTCAAAAAGAAAGGCAATCCCGTCACGCCGGTGGTCCTCGAAGGCCGCACTATCGTCAAGACCTTCTGGGGCAAGGCATGGTGCGAGAACCTCGAACGCTACAGCGACTTTGCCAACCGGTTGCCGCGCGGCCGGACCTATGTGCGCAACGGTTCGGTGATCGATCTTCAGATCGCTCCCGGCGAGATCAAGGCTTTGGTCAGCGGTTCGGAGATTTATGACGTCACGGTGAAAATTGTCCCGGTCTCGAAGGAACGCTGGAAGTCGATTTGCGGCGACTGCGGCGGCGTGATCGAGTCGCTGATCGAGCTTCTGCAGGGACGCTTCTCCAAAGGCGTCATGGAGCGTATCTGCAGGCAGAAGACAGGCCTTTTCCCGTCGCCCGCCGAGATCAAACTCTCATGCAGTTGTCCAGACTGGGCGGACATGTGCAAGCATGTCGCAGCGGTGCTCTATGGCATCGGAGCAAGACTGGATCAGCAGCCCGAACTCCTCTTCCGTCTGCATAAGGTGGACGAAAAGGAACTCATCGTAAAGGCAGGCGAGGCAATTCCCCTGACCACGGTGCCTCCCGCCGCAAAGAAGATCCTTGGCGGCGAAGATCTGTCTGCTCTTTTCGGATTAGACATGGCTCAAAGCATCGACCTCGATATCGTCAAGCCAAAGCCATCAAGAACGCGTGCCGTCAAAAGAACTGCCGCGGCGTCCGCCGGAAGCACTCGGAAACAGGCAGCGGCCTCCCAAAAATCCAGCGGCCCGGCAAAGAAGAAGAAATGAAGTCTTGAGAAGCATATTTCTGGCAGAAGCCAATTCTTCCGGAATCGCCGTTTGAACTAGGGCGCAAGGGGCACTGACGGCTCCGCGGCAGCGAAGCATGAGGAATGCTGTCGATCCCTCAGGACGCGGCCAACGAACGGATGCTGCAAACCGCCCCGGAGCCGAAGAACTTTCATGCCACACGCGAAATCGAACATTCGAGACAAGGCGACGCTTCCCTCCCGCGGCCTGCCATAGAGCGGGATTGCCCGCATCCACGCGGAGCAAGGCGAGGGCGTTCGCTTTTGGAGTCGGGGCATATGTGATTTCCGACGCAGCAGGTCACGAGAGCGCCTGAGGGACGATTTTTGGGCAATGAAAAGGATCCGTGAAGTTGGTCACGTGTTTTTCATAAGGCCGCGGTAAAACGAATTTACCATTCGCTCGACCATTGGCATCGCTTCAGCGTACGTTGAGCTCTGGACCATTTGTCTCACCAAATGTTCGATGTCCGGCTCTGATTCGAGGAGTGATCGGGTCTGAACCAGCACTGGTCGTGAGCAGACGCGCGCCACGTCACGACCAAGTAGTTCCGCTCCAGCCAGTTCCATATCGAAGCCCACCGCCTCCAGTAACTCCATGTCCTGGTCATAGAGGCGATCTGTATTGCCCGCATCAGCGTAGGCTGTCAGGAGTCGGTAAAGATCTGCAGCATCTTTGTTAGTTTCGCGGCTCCGGTCCGACCAGGCGACCAGCTTGAGCAATGTGAGCCCCGGCGCTGACGCCACGCGGGTCCTGAGGTTTTCGTCTATTTGCATGGAAACTGACGACGCCAACGCGCGGCTTGGCGGCCACGTGATGGTGCTGTCGCCTGCCGCGACTCTGCGAAAAGGAATGAGATGAACCCAAATGGAGAAATCGATTGCCGGATCCTGGTAGATCAGCCCCTGCAGCATCCTTCGATCAGACTCGAAGTCGCCGGTTGCGACAAGATCCTTCTTCAATTGCGCAAATTGGTCCCAGTTTTCCACTGCGATTCCAAAATCAATGTCGCGGGCGGCGCGGCCGGACTGC
>JAOAPQ010000252.1 GCA_025462965.1 Bryobacterales bacterium | reverse complement strand
GCGCCTTCACGATCAGGTGGATCTGATCCTGCGAAAGCACTTTGCGTTTTGAATTCGCCATTCCCTAACCATAAGAATAAGCGATACGCTACTTCGGGTCGGGAACGTTCGGCAGCGGGTACACTTTTTTCAGCGCCTCCTGATATTCACCGAATAGCGCCTGGATGCCGGCGAATTCCTGCTTTACAGCAGCGCGGTACTCGGGCTCGGTAGCGAAATCGAACAGCAGCGCGGCCATGGATTCGGCGTCCACCAGGAAGCCGTGATGTCCGATCTCGGCAAGCGCATCCTTCTCCATTTCATACGTGTGATTCGCGAAAGTGGAAGTCTGGGCGGCGAAGCCGATGCCGGGGATGGCGCTCGAGACGCTGCCCGTCTCTTCGAAGCCGGAGGGCTTGGCGGGCTCGGCCTGTACGTTCGTGGCGCCGTATTTCTTCATGTAGAAGAACGCCGGCTCGGCCAGGGTGGCGAGCGAGATGCCGTCGCGCAAACGGCCGTAATTGTCGATTGCGACCTTCGTACCGGTCGAGAGCGCGGCGGCGCGCGCCGCGTTGTCGACGAACTCGCGCACCTGGGCCAGGTAGACCGCGTCAGGATAGCGGATGTAGAAATCGGCTACGGCGCGGTCGGGGACCACATTCGGCGCCGCTCCTCCCTCGGGGATGATGCCCTGAATCCGGGTCTCGGGCCGCAGGTTCGAGCGAACGCTGTCGATGTTTTCGAAAAGATGGATTACCCCTTCGAGCGCGTTGCGGCCGGCCCAAGCGGTCATCTGGTGGGCGGGGGCGCCGCTGAAGGTGTATTTCACGCCATCGATATTCAGGCAGCAGGTCCCGAAGCCGGGGGCCGGGCGCGTGGTCGCGGTAACGGCGTGGCTGCGGACCATGACATCGATGTTCTTGAACACACCGGCCTCGAACATCTGGGTCTTCGCTGCCGGCGGCATCATTTCCTCACCGGGTGTGCCGAAAACGACGACGTTGCCGGGGAGCCTGGCGTGTTCAAGATACTCCGCCACCGCGATGGCCACGGCCATTCCAATGGGACCCTGCGTGCTGTGCTGATCGCCATGGAACGCTCCTTTGGTGCCGCGCAGCGCGTCATATTCCAGGATGACGCCGAGGTTGGGTCCGGGGCTGTTCGCGAAAGCTCCGGCGCGCTTGTAGCGGCCGATGAACGCGGTGCGGAGCCCAGCGATCCCGGCCTCCGTCACGAAGCCGTGCCGATTCAGATAGTCCATCAGCTTTTTAATCGAGCGGTCTTCCTGAAATCCGATCTCGGGGGCGCGTGTGATCTCGTCGCCCATTCTGAGCAGATCGGTATCCATCAGTTCCTTCGCGCGGGCAACCACTTTGTCGCGCTCCGCGTTGGGTGCGGTTACGCGGGCGGTGAGCGCGGGGATGTCGAGCGACTTCTCCAGGTCGCTCATCTTGCGCAGGACGTCATGCGCGGCCTGGCGCTCGGTCGGGGTTTCCTGGGCCAGAGCCACGACCGAAAGTAGAATCAGAAGAAATATGCGCATGTTGTTATGGCGCGGAAGGCGGCGGCACGCGGCGCTTGGTTGCGCGCTCGAACGCGTAGGCAAGCTCGATAAGGCGCGGCTCGCTGCAAGCCATTCCGGTGAAGCTGACGCCGAAAGGGGAAGGCTTAGCCTCAAAGCCTGCGGGAAACGGCGGGGTGGCCGCGTTCGGCACCATCGCGAACGGGACGATGACGGTGGGATACCCAGGCTTAGCCGCAATTGCGGCGCCGCTCGCGCCCGGGAACAGTAACGCGTCGAGATTGTTCGCCTTCATCACCTCGTCGATTCCGTGCGTGCCCGCGAGTTCGATATCTTTGGCGCGGTCGTGTTCATACCGGGCGCGATCTGCCTGCAGATCGATCTCATCCGAAATATCGAGCTGCGACTGGCCGAAGCGGATCGCGCCCGCGTTGATATGCGTGATGTTCCATTCGCGCAGTTCCGTGAGCGTCTTCACCGGCGCGGACGGCCCGAGTGTGGCGAGCCACGCGTTGAAATCGCGCTTCATGCCGTATTTCAAAACCATGGAACAGTTGGCGTCCTTGCCCTTGACGTTGGTGAGGCCCGAGCACTGGCCCCACAGCGCGAAATTCTTATCCGGATCCTGCGTCGCGATGCTCGGAATCTCCACCGGATCGACAATGATGGCGCCCTGCTGCTTGAGAATTTCGATCGCCTCCGTCATCGCGCTGGCCTGCTCGGCCGTGAGCGGGTCGCTGTTGGCACCTCCGCCCCCGCGGCCGCCGCGCGGGCCGGGGGCGTCGGGAGACGGAGACCCGGTGCGCTGGGGAAGTTTGGCGCGCTCATAAAAGAACGCGCGCGGGACGCCGATCCGCGCGCCTTTGAGGCCATCGGCTTTCAGGAACTTTGTGTAGTCGCGGCCGGCAGGCGGCGTGCAGGTCTTGGTTGCGGCATCATTCGGATCCGGCGCGGGGCTTTCGAGCGCGCCCAACATAATCGCGGCGTCGGTTACGTTCTTCGCCATCGGGCCGGCGGTATCCTGATCGGCCGTGATTGGGATGACGCCGTAGCGGCTGATGCGGCCGACGGTCGGCTTGATCGCCGCGAGCATGTTCTGGTTCGACGGGCTCAGAATGGAGCCCGACGTCTCGCTTCCCACGTTGCCCGCCCAGAAATTAGCGGCTGTCCCGACGCCGGAACTGGAACCGCCGGTCTGGAGGACGGGCCGTCCGTCGTTCGAGCCGTCGCGCGGGTCGCGCCGCGGATCGTAGGGATTGTAGCCGAAGCCACGCATCGCATTGTAGTTGCCGGGCATGGGAGTGGGCGCTCCGGCGACCCAGTTGGCAAGCTCGGAGAGCCCGGTCTTCGCGATGATGATTGCACCGGCGTCGCGCAGATTCTTGACGAGCGTTGCATCGTACGGCGGAACGAAGCCATCAAAGGCCAATGCCCCGCCGGTGGTGACGATGTCGTGCGTGAGGACATTGTCCTTGAGCGCGATCGGAATGCCGTGCAGCGGGCCGCGCGCTCTCCCCTGCGCACGCTCGCGATCCCTGTCGTCGGCTTCCTTCAGCGCGTTCGGATTCACCGTGATGATGCAATGTAGCTTGTCCTCGTACATCCCGATCCGGGCAAGATAGAGGGTCACCAGCTCCCGGGATGTGATGCGCTTCTGCTCGAGCGCTGCGCGTATCTCCGGGATGCTCGCTTCCACCACATTGAACGGCGGTTGGCCCGCTATCGCGGCGGAAGCGAGGAACAGGAATGGAAAGAGAGATTTCATGGGCAGGATCATTGTGTCAAAAGACCAGTCTTAAGGCGAATTGAATCTGACGTGAGCTGGCGCGCGCGTCCTGGACGCCGGCCGATGTAATTTTGCCGAACGTGGAACTTGTCTCGACGACGTTGGGATTATCGAAGTTCGGGTGATTGAAGACGTTAAAGAACTCGGATCGGAACTGGAGATAGCGCTCTTCTTTGCCGAGCGGGAACTTTTTCAGCAGCGCGACATCGAAGCTATGGGTCGGCGCGCCGATGATGATGTTGCGTCCGGCGGTACCGTAGCGGCCGATAAAATTATTGGTGAAGCAACTGGTGTTGAACCACTGCGCCGGGTCGTGATTGAAGTTGTTGGGATTACACGTGACATCCGGACGCGTCCCGGTCTGAGTGCCGGAAAGCTGCAAGCCGGTGGAAGGATCGAGCGGGTTGCCGGTTTGGATACTCACGATGCCATTGGTCTGCCATCCGCCGAGCAGGGTGTCCAAGAGCGCCGAACTCGAAGTGCCGAATTGCCGGCCGTGACCGTACGGCAGGTCGTAGGTGTAACTGGTGACAAAGCGATGGCGTGCGTCAAAAGTAGAGAGCCCGCGCTCCAGGTGAAAGTTAGTCACGTCGACGACCGAGCCGTTCCAAAGAGACGAATCGTCGATAGATTTCGACCATGTGTAGGCGCTCAGGAAGCTAAGCCCGTGTGAGAATCGCTTCTCGAAGCTGACCTGAAGCGCGTGGTAGACCGAGGAGGCGCTGGCCGAGCGCACGTTGATCGAGGAGTAACTCGGGTACTTGCGCAACGATTGCGTGAATGAGGCGGTAGGCGCCGGCTCGTTTGTGTCATAGGCCCGATCGAGGTGCGTGCCCTTCGAGCCAACATAACCGACCGTCACGCCCATTGACTCAGTGAGTTGATGTTGGATATTGAAATTCCACTGCTGGACGTAACCGTCGCGGAATGGATTCTCAACCCACGATGCTCCCGGGATGGCCGGGCCGCCGGAAGTACCGCCATACGGATTTGCGAGGTTGATGTTCGGAACGCCGTTCGTGCTCTGGCTGAAGGTATATCCGGTGAGGAAAGGAGCGGTGAGCGCGGAGTTCAGGATCACATTCAGCAGCTTGACGTCCCAGTACAGACCGTAACCGCTTCGGATCACGGTCTTCGGTCCGAACGGAGTCCAGGCGAAGCCGAAACGCGGTGAGAACTCCTTTTTCGAGGCATTGTAGATGTTCGGCTTTTGCGGAGTGGAGATTCGCAGATAGGGCAGTGGTGTGCTGTTCGGGAAAGTTGGATCGAACGTTGCGAGGTGGTTGTACTTGTCGATGGTGGGCGCGTTGTATTCCCAACGGATGCCGATGTTCAAAGTCAGGTTGGGAAGCATGCGGAAATCATCCTGGGCGAACAGGTTTGTAGACGTTTGACGCAACCCGGCCACAGTCGAGGCGTTGAGGCCGGCGAAGGAGCGGCTGACGCTCGCATTGTTCACATCGCCCAGCAGCATATCGGCGATCGCGTTTCCAGTACCGCCCACCGCGTTCACCACGCCTGATGGGGTAGTTGCTGCCTGGGCCGTGTAGAACGGCGTGAAGTTGATGGTTCCGCGCGTGCTGGAATCGAATAGAAAGTTTTCCCCGAAGCGACGGATTTCGGTCCCGAACTTCATGGTGTTGTGCCCGGTGGTCCATGAGAGTGAGTCGGACCACTCGAAAGTGTTGTCATGGCGGTCCTGCGGAAGGTTAGTAGCTTCGCCGAAGCGGTCGTAACCCGTGGCGGTGATCACAGGAACGCCGAAATCCTGCGGATTGCGGCCTGTGCCCAGGATGCCGAGCTGGGTCGAGATGTCCTTGCCTGCGTTTTGCTGGAAGATGCCGCCGCGTACGCGCGTGAACGACATTCTGGCCTCGTTCACTTTGTTGGGGCTGAGGAGCCAGATGTAATCGAGAATCGCCTGCTGGCCTCCGTTCAGGGTGTTGCAGCCGAAGCCCGGGACGTTGTTGGAACCGGCGCAGAACGAATCGAACGTGTCGAAGCGATTTTCCTTGCTG
>JAOAPQ010000251.1 GCA_025462965.1 Bryobacterales bacterium | reverse complement strand
AGTGCATAGCGTTGCTTCCGCGCATAATAGATGGGAATCTTTACGTGCACGGTGGCCATGTAATAGTCCGGGAAATTCGATCCCGTATGCTCCCATTGCAGATCGACACCGAAGTCCGGCCGGAAGTCCTTCAAACTCCGATTGATCCCAACGGCGTTGGCGTCCACCATCTTTTGTTCCGCCCGCACGCGCGGAGAATCGTTGGCGGCTTTCAGCAACTCTTCAAGCGATTGTGAGAATGCGCTCGGTTCGATTTCACGCGGTGCTCGTAATGCAACACCCGGCACCGCTAACAGGGACGCGATTTCAGCCTCGGCGCGTTGACCCTTCTCGTCCAACATCACGAACTGCTGTTCAACAGTGGAGAGCTCGAGTTGCGCTTTGAGAACATCCTGCTGAAGTCCCTTGCCGACTGTGTATCGATTTCGCGCGATCTCCTCGAATCGGCTGAGCAGGTCGCGATCCTTGCGCGCCAGCTCAATCGCTTTCTGAACGACCAGCCACTCGTACCAGGCCACTTTCAGTCGCGCCGTGAGGCCTAGAACTACCGATCGGTAGTTCTGCTGCTCGCTCTCCGCCTCACGCTTGGCTTGTTCGGAGGCAAGCTCGAGCTTTCCAGGAAACGGAAGCTCCTGAGAGACGCCAAAGCCCTGGTACGCGAAATCGCTGCCATTCAGACGCGAGAAGGGATGACCGACGCCGAAGTTTGTATAACTCGCCGTCGGTTCCGGCAAGGTGCCGACCTGTGAGGGCCGCTTCGTGGCAGCTTCGAAATGCGATCGCGCAGCTTTAATCTCGGGGTTATTCTGCATTAGGCCATTCAGTAAATCCTGGGGGCCCAGAGTCTCTTCTTCTGCGTTCATGCTGGCGAGCGCCAGCGCAAGCAGGCAGAAGCCTTTCCCGCATTTTGCAGGCATACGACCTCCTAAAGTCCTCAACTTAAAAAATGGAAAAAGAATGGTTGGACGTGTGTGCGAAGACACGTCAGCTGGAGGTCTAGATTAAAAGCGGGAGATTGAGGCGGAGATCGGGCGGCGAACCGGGGGGCTGGTGGATCTCGACAAAATGGATCGTGGCCGAGAGCTGAAAATCAGTCACTGAAGCGGCCGTCGCCACAACAGCAAGAACAGGGGCCGAGTGATCGGTCGCTTGCTCCGTGACGAGCTGCTTGCCGCCGGGAATCGTAGCTTTACAGCAGTCGTCGGAATTTGATGGCGTGCACTTGCCCTTTTTGCAGCAATCGGCAGCCTTCTTGTCGAACTTGCCGCCAGAGAAGCAGTCGAATGGCCGCAGCAGCAGAAAAACTGCGAGCAGAGCCACGGTGATGTGAACACCTCGCCGCATCCTCTTTGACCATACCAGATTGTTCGCTGTAGCAGATCACGCCGGCGAACGCGGGGTCATGGTCCGCGTCGCGGGGAACTCGGCTCCCAAGAGTTCTTTTACCCCGGTCGGTCCGCTGACTCTAAGCGAGTAGTCGGCCTCACTACCTGACGTTTCGAGCTGAAAAGTCAAGAATGGACAGCAGAGTTTTTCCATGCTGATCCACTCGGCGACGTCTTGCAGACTGATCTTGTTGCCGTCCCGCCAGAAACCGTAAACCATTGAGGGTCTCAGTCGATTTCTGCATCGCGGCTCGAACCTGTTTGACGAGCTCGTCGTATCGAGGGCGGTCGGTTGGGCTGATGCCCTTGAGATTACAGGCGAGCGCTGCGGAAACACGCGGCGGCTTAGCCGGCATCAGATTCTGTCATACGCCGGGTTCCTCGAGTTTTATTTTCCCCCCTACGAACCACGGGTAGAGAGCCGGCAAAACCAAATAGCGTCAGAATCGTGGAGGTCACGAGTCCCCCGATCACCACGGTTGCGAGCGGCCGTTGGACCTCCGCCCCGGCGCTTGTCGAAAGCGCCATAGGGAGAAATCCGAGGGTGGCTACAGAAGCGGTTATCAGCACCCGTCGCAACCGGGCGAGCGCTCCGTGAAATATCGCAATTTCTAAAGGCGCGGTGATCCGATAGTTGTTGATGAAAGTAACCATGACCAGGCCGTTTACGACCGCCACACCAGAGACCGCGATGAATCCGACCCCGCGCTCATTGAAAAATGCATTCCACGCAATAGAAGTGAGAGAACACCCCCGGTCACCGCGAACGGGATGCCCGTAAATACCAATGTCGCCTGGCTGACGGAATGAAACGTCGCAAAGAGGAGAATGAAAATTACCAGGAACGTCACCGGGACGACGACCAACAAACGATTGCGCCCACTTTCAAGGTTTTGCCAGAGCCCGCCCCAGGTCATCAAGTATCCCGGCGGCAACTTTACCTCATTCCCGATTTTCCTCTGCGCTTGTTCGACGAAGCTGCCCATGTCGGTGCCACGTACATTCGCCTCTACGGAGATGCCGCGCTGCCCATTCTCCCGACTGACCTCAACTGGTCCTTCTTTGCTTGCGAGGTCCGCCAACTGGGTCAGAGGAATGCGTTGGCCCGTTGGCGAACTGACGAGGAGATCTCCGAACTCCCGCGCATTGGAACGGAGCTCGCGAGGCAGCCGCACGACCAGATCAAAATCGACGAAAGCCGTCGAGTATCCGGCCCGCTTCTGTGCCTGCCACAGCAGTTTGAATCACTTTCTGTACATCCGCTACATTGATGCCATATCGTGCGATGCCGGTCGATGTTGATTTCGAGAACTGGGAGGCCCGTCACCTGTTCAACTTTCACGTCGGATGCTCCCTTTACGGTCGAGATTACACGAGCAATCTGCTCACCTTGAGCCTTCAAGGTGCCCAAATCATCTCCGAAGACCTTGATGACAACATCGGACCGTGCCCCAATGCCTTCAATCAATTCCTGCATTCGGAATTGGATTGGTTGGGAGAACGAGTAGGCCATCGTTGGAACCGCCGCCGTTAGCCGTTCTGAGAACTTCGCGACCAGGTCCTCACGATTGGTGGCTGACGTCCACTCCGGCCGTGGCTTCAGGAAAACGTATGTGTCTCCCATGTTAGGCCCCATGGGGTCGGTCGCAACCTCCGGTCTCCCAATTCTGTTACTACGGTGGTGACTTCGGGGAATTCTTTGACGACCTGTTCAAGTGTAGTCGTCATCTTGACTGCTTCCGGGAGCAAAACGCTCGCAAGCCTGTTGACGTTGATCGCGATCGCGCCTTCATCCAGCTTGGGGAGAAATTCGGCCCCGAGAAAAGGAAACAGCGACGCGCAACCCGCCACAAACAGTGCGGCAGCGAGCGCCGTTAAGCTCCGCCGTTTGACCGTAAAGCTGAGCATGGGGCTGTAAGGACGCTGGAGAAAGCGAATCAGAGGATTCTCCTCTCCATGCTCTTCCTGGACGCTGTTGTCCGCCCGCGTTAAGGACCGTCTGGATTCGCGTTACAGGCTGCTGATGCTCACGTATGAGGGCCAGAAGCCTCCAAAGCCGGAGTTTCACGACGCACTGGCCCGGTGGGTGCGGGACGGAGGCGCGCTGGTGGTAATTGACGACGACCGGGATTCTTACAATGCAGCTCGGGAGTGGTGGAATTCGAGCCCGTTGTCCTATGCGCCCCAAGACAGCACATTTTTGTGAAACTAGGTATTGCAGAAGATGCGATCGGGCTGCACAAAGTCGGAAAAGGGATAGTGTTACGGCAAGCTCTCTCTCCTGCCGCGCTTAGTTATCGGGAAGACGGCGCGGAGACAATTCGGAAGTCCGTACGCCAGGCAGCGGCTGCGGTGAAGTTGCGCTGGAAGGAGGCGGTTCGATGGTGTTGCGCCGCGGACCATACCTCGTCGCTTCGGGACTGGATGAATCGGGCGCCGGCGGCCGGCCCTATGTCTTACAAGGTCGATACGTGAACCTGTTCAACGCCGAGTTAGCGGTTCTAAATACCGCGACGGCAGCGCCCGGAACCAGAATGTTGCTGCTCGATTTTGATAAGGCGGAGGCTGCCGGGCCGAAGGTAGTTGCCGCGGCTTGCCGCGTGCGCGACGAGAAGTTTAATGGAAACACGCTTACCTTTCGCACCGACGGCATCGGCAGCACCAATGGAGTTGTGCGGATCGCGGCGCGAGGCGTCCCTAAAGAAGTATTGATCGGCGGCAAGAGGCTGGGGTCATCCGGGTACGACTTTTCGCAAGACACTGTACGCCTCCGCTTTCCGAATTCGGTCGATCCTGTTTCGGTTGAGGTACGCTTTTGAGCGAAGGGAGAACAAGAGTGGCTAGTTTTGTGTCGCGAGTACCGTTGTTACTGATTTTTGCTTGCGCTTTGCATCTCGGATCCGCAGAGAAAGACGACTATTTCCCACCGCCTGACAAGAACGGCGGCTGGCGAGCGTTAACGGATCCGGGACAAATTCGGGCTTTGGCCGGCATGGATCTCAGCCGGCTGGATCAGGCATTCGAGTTTGAAAAGGAAACCAGCCAGCATGGGGGCCTGGTGGTGGTTCGCCACGGCTACCTGGTCTACGAGAAGTATTTCGGCAAAGGCAATCGCGAGGCGCATCCCGATATGGCCTCGATTGGGAAAGCATTCACCAGCATCTCCTGCGGAGTCATGCTGAAAGAGAAGCACGACCAGATTCCGGATGGGCTCGAAACGAAAGTATTCACCGAGAAGTACCTGCCCGAGGCTTTTCCGTTGAGCGATCCCTCGAAAGCCGATATCAAACTCGGGCAGCTTTTATCAATGAGTTCCGGGATGCATGGCGAGGGCGGGAACCCGGGCATCGTACACGGCATCGATCAGAAATTGGCGTCCGTTCCGCGCCCGGCGGAAGTTCAGGACCAGGACACCAGCGCGCTGCGTGCCGCGATGTGGACCAAGCCCGGCGAAGGATACTCGTATTCCTCGGCATCTCCACATATCGCTTCAATTGTTCTCCGACATCTGACCGGGATGGAAATGCAGCAGTACATCCAGGAGAGGCTGGCCGGACCCATGGGCTTCGGATCGTGGGGTTACGCGCTGCACCGAAACGGAGTGACGCTTCCTCATACGCCGGGAGGCGGCAGCATTGCACTGCGGGCGACGGACGCCGTGAGATTGCCATATTTATTGCTGCACGGAGGCAAGTGGGAAAGTAAGCAACTCGTTCCAGCCAAATACGTCGCGATGTGCGGCCGGCCATCGCCGTACAATCCGCACTCGCCGATGAGCCTGATGTTCGAGGTGAATGCCGACGACCACGTCTTCGGCGCGCCGCTAGATGCATTTTTCAAGTCCGGGGCAGGCGGGTCGGGCATCTATGTGGTTCCTTCGCTCGATCTCGTGTTGTACAAAATGGCCGGGAACGATGCCCAGTTCAACCCGGATCTCACCGGTCTTCCACTTACTTATGAAGTCGATCACTCCCGCGATAATTGGAAGCCTCTCCCTCACGATCAGTTCCACGACGGGCCGGTGGGCGGCGACGATGGGGTTCGCAGACTGCTCGAGATGGTAGTTGCCGCCGTGCTGCAGTAACTTGGGTCGTGTAAGTCGTACGGCCACAGCTTCGAGTGCCTGGTGATAGACTGGAAGTCCCTTCCTATGCGGTTGATAGTTCATGCCGTCCTGCTTGTTCCGTTGGCGTCCTTGTTTGCAGCCGATGCGTCGAAGGAGACTGCTCCGAAGGAAACCGTGCAGGAGCAGTTCGCGAAGAGAGCGGCGCGCCTCTGGTCCTTGCAGCCGGTAACCCGGCCCGCCGTTCCAGTGGGAGCGACCGCCTCCGCGAATCCGATCGACGCCTTCGTCGCGGCGGACTACAAAGCAAAGGGCCTCCGGCCAGCTGGAAAAGCCGACAAGCTTACGCTTCTCCGCCGCGTCTACTTTGACCTGGTTGGGATCCCGCCCACGATTGCCGAGCAGGACGCTTTCCTGGCAGATCAATCTCCGAACGCGTACGAAAAAGTGGTGGACCGCCTCCTCGCGGATGAGCAGCACGGGGTACGCTGGGGCCGCCACTGGCTGGACGTACTTCGGTACGCGGACCTGGACGGTCTGGATGGATCGGTAATGCCTGCCGCCAGCGGAATTTACCTGTGGCGCGACTGGGTGATTCGAGCGCTCAACCACGACATGCCGTACGACGAGTTTGTACGAGCGCAGATTCTCGGGAACCGCTATAAGCCCGAAGTGGCCACCAGCAACGGGGGGCGCAGATCGGGAGTCGAAGGCAGCGTGGAGGACACGTTCGCGCTCGGGTTTCTCGCTCGTTCCGCGGTCACGCGCAACGATAAAGATCATGATGTAGCGTTCGCCGCGGTAGAAACCATCTCGACCGCGTTTATGGGTATGACCGTCGGCTGCGCGAAGTGCCACGATCACAAGTTCGATCCGATCACGCAAAAAGACTTCTACGCGATGAAGGCAATCTTCGACCCCCTTGTGCTGAAGAACGTCATGATCGCAACGCCCCCGGAAATCTTCGTCAACGGTGAAAAACTCGAAGAATTCAAGAAGAAGAGCGCCCGTATTAGCGATGCGATTGAGGCGCTGGTCGGCCCCTACCGGACGAAACTCTACGAGGAACGGGTGGCGCTGCTCACGCCGGACGTTCAGGCCGTCATCCGCAAACCTGACAAGGAACGCACGCTCGCCGAGCAGAAAATAGCGGACGACTACTTCCCCGTGCTGCGAATCGATCCCTCCAAGATCAAGCAGATCATGAACCCGGAGGAGATTGCCAGGTACGATGCGCTGCTGAAACAACAGCGTGCGCTCGGGCGCGTTCCCGCGCTGCCTTCGTACTGGACCGTGGAAGAAGATAAAGCTCTGTTGAAAGAGAAGAGTTATGTCCTCACCACCGGCGATCCGGCGCGCCCAGAAAAGGACAAGCCCGTGGAGCCCGGCTTTCCGTTCCAGCCGGACAACATGGATTTCCGAGACGGCCGGCGCGAGGTGTTCGTCGAGTGGCTAACCGCGCCCAAGAACCCGCTGTTCGCGCGCGTTGCTGTCAACCGTATCTGGGGATGGCACTTCGGGGAAGGTCTGCAGCGGGTCACAAGCGATTTCGGTGTGCTCGGCGGCAAACCGTCCGATCCGAAATTGCTCGACTATCTTGCCTCAGAGTTCGTTGCGCATAACTACAGTATGAAGTGGCTTCACCGGCTCATCGTTACTTCGGATACGTATCAACTCTCCTCGAAGCCGGAACGCTTGGAAATCGCGAAAAACCAAAACGTCGATGCGCGGAATACGTATCTCTGGCATTTCCGACTGCAGCGCCTCGAGGCCGAGCCAATCTGGGATGCGATTCATTACGCGTCCGACGATCTGAACCTCGCGGTGGGCGGCAGATCATTTCAGCTCACCGTCCCGGACCAGAAGCAGAGCATCTTCCTGCCGAAGGACGGGCTAGCCGATTCCCGTACTAACCGGCGGGGGGTCTATTTGACTCGCGGTTACATCCCGAGCACTGACGTGATGAACAATTTCCTGACTTCCTTCGACGTCGATGACGGCCGGACGCCGTGCCCCATCCGCACGCAGACCGTTACCGCACCCCAGGCACTTTTCACCATGAACAATGATCTGATGGAGAAAGAGTCGGAAAAGCTGGCGCAGTTGGTGCTGAAGGAAGCCTCAGGAGATGTTCATGCAGCCGTGACTTCGGCCTATCAGCGAACGTTGGGGCGAAAACCTTCAGGCTCCGAACTCGATTACGCACTCACTTATATCGAGAACGATCCGACGCGTATGAAAGAACTGGCATGGCTGCTCTTCAATCTCGACGAGTTTATTTACGTCAGGTGACCGATGGATAACCTTCATAATTTGTATCCATGCGGCAGGATTGCCCGGCGCCGGTTTCTATTCCAAACCGCCGCTGGATTCATGGGCTCCGCGTTGAGTTCCCTTTGGGCTGAAAACGGCCAGATGATGCAGAACGCACGACTGCCCGGCCCGGCGCGCGCGAAGTCCGTCATCTTCCTCTTTATGTGCGGCGGCGTGAGCCACATCGATACCTTCGATCCCAAAGACAACAAGCATGCAGGCAAGATCATGGACGCGATCGGCTTCGGTGACAACAACGCCCCCATGAAGCGCCCGGTAATTCCCATCTTGCGTACGTTTAAGCAGTACGGTCAGTCGGGAATCCCCGTCTCGGACTGGTTTCCGAACATCGGAGAAACAATCGACGACATTGCAGTGGTGCGCTCCATGTACTGCCATCAGACGAACCACTTCCCTGCCGTGCTGGAAGGGGCGACGGGCAAGCCCCTCCGCCAGTTTGAACATCCTTGTCTCGGAAGCTGGGTTTCATACGCGCTTGGAACGGCCAACAAAGACCTGCCTACCTTCGTAAATGTGGGGCGGCCTTCCTCACCTGTTCAGTTGTCCGGCGGGTACCTTGGCGCGACTTACTCCGCAACTCCGTTCCAGCCGGGAGACGTGCCGATTCCGAATCTGCTGCCGCCGAAGAGTTCGAACCGCAAGCAGCGCGACCGGGAAATGCAGGCGCTCTTTGAACTGGATAAGCAGTTCCGCGCGGACTACGAGATCGAGAGCGAAATAGCGGGGCGCACGCGAGCGTTTGAACTCGCTGCCAGCATGATGCTGAAAGCACCTGCAATTGTAGATTTTTCGACGGAGCCCGAGCATGTGAAAGACATGTACGGGATCGGCACGAAGGAGACCGACGATTTTGGCCGGCAACTACTCCTGGCCCGTCGCCTGGCGGAAAATGGCGTTCGCTTTATCCAGATCTGCCACGCCGGCGGCGGCAACGGCGGCTGGGACGCGCACGATGACATGAAGACGCATGGACCGCTTTGTCGAGCTGTCGATAAGCCGGTCTCCGGATTGATCCGCGATCTGAAACAGCGGGGCATGCTCGCTAGCACCCTGGTCGTGTTCACAAGCGAGTTCGGTCGCACTCCCTGGTCGCAGAACACCACCGGACGCGACCACAATGCTATGGGATTCACTTCTCTCCTCGCGGGCGGCGGCGTCAAGGGCGGCGTCACGGAAGGTGCGACCGATGAGGTAGGTTACCGGGCGGTAGAAAAGCCCCACTACATTAGCGATCTGCAGTCGACGATCTTGCGGCAGGTGGGTCTGAACTATAAGAAAATGGATTTCGTGCTGAATGGCCGACCGTTCCACCTGGTGGAAGAAGGCCTCGGGCCGATCGAAGACATTCTGAGTTAGCGCTCAGAAAGGGTTTGATTGAGCTGGCGGGATTTGAACCCACGACCTCTCGCACCCCAAGCAACAAATATCAACCACTTGCAAATAGGCTTTACTGAAAACACAAGACTTAGCTCGTGGTGGTTTGGACGTCGAATGGACGCCAAGACACAAATTCGGAGGTCTGGACTCCTCTTGCACTCCGGTTCCTTACTGGCAGGTGCGGCTGTACCAGGTGACACTGCGCTCTGTAAGGTGCTCCCTCATGCGGTGGTTAGCGTCGTTGGGCTAATGTACCTGAACGCCTCCGCTCATGAGAGCTCTCCATTAGATTCGCTGCGACACACTTGTTTTCTTCTGCGGGTCAACGGATAATCAACCTGGTCCGCTCCGGAGGAAGCGACAAATGATTTTAATCACTTTCCATCAGAAAGAATCGAATATCTGGGCCTACGACGATAAAGGGAATTTAAAGACGACGAGCCTTCTCGCAACCCCGAAATGCGCTCCTCAGCTGGATGAACTCCGCTCTATGACTTTCGGCCCGAATAGTTACCTCTACGTAGCCAACGGCGATAAGAGCGCCAGTCAGATTCTTGTATATAGCGGGAGCGGCGGCGGTGATAACGCCTATGACTTCATCGGGATCTACGCCGATCCGACGGTGTCCCCGGGCATTGCTCATCCTTTCTCAGTGGCTTTCGACTCCAGCAACAACGGGTACGTCTCCAGCCAGGATACGAACGTCGTCACCGTACTCAGTCCCCCAAACCAGGGCGCAACCTGCGACTCAAATCCGCAGCCGCCAGCTTACCTCAAGGCGACTCCTCTCCCAGTGGCCAGCTACCTACAGGGCCTCCAGCTAGGGACCTTCCTGTCGGGAACCTTCGTCGCCTCGTGTTATGGCGCGCTGAACGGGGTGAATCCCGCGCCTCCTAACGTCAAGCAACCTCAGGGGCTGGATATCGACCCACCCACGGGACCGGCATCCCATTCCGTCCGCGACGTGGTCGTTCATGGCGAGCTTTTGTACATCGCAGACGAACCGGGGAATGCGGTAAAGGTTTATTCTCTCGCCGATGGCGAGTTGGAAGCGCAGATTACGGACACGAACCTGAAGGGTCCTGTACACCTGCTGGTGAATGGGGGCAGCCTCTACATCACCAGCTCCGATCGCATCCTGGCCTATGACCTGGAAAAGGGGGAGATCACTACCTTTCTTTCCGGCCTGACGTCACCTGCCGGCATGGCCTTTGACTCCGATAGTAACTTCTTCTTTGCGGACCGCACGGGTAAAGCCATCTATCAGTCCGTTTACGATTCGAAGAAGAAGCAATACGGGCCGCCCGCCGTTTTCATTCCTGGATACGACAAAAAGAAAGCTCCTGACGGTCTGCGGGATGAGCCCGAATTCCTGATGTATGTGAAAGCCACATAACCCAACACAACGACTCCGGTTGGCCTACTGATGGGGCGGGTGTCAATGAACGAATGGCGTGACTGGCTCTAGTTCGCGTTGGCTCGGTATGGGGCCCCGTGCCTCGACATGCGTCTTCCGAACAACTGACGTCGCGATCTTCTGCTGAATCCTCCGGGTCAGCTCATTCTGCCGCTCTGGTGCAACGATTGTGTACTCGCTGGTCACTCCAACTTGCTGTGGCCAGCAATCTTTGAAGCCTCAATAGCGCTTCCGCCAACCTCCTGGCGTTCGCCCGGCGGAAAGAATGCGGCCCAAGGCCGGGAAAGTCGCAGCCTTCGGCCTCTGCGGCTTGGTGGAGTGCTTGGCGAACGCCCGAATCCCAGAGCGGCTTACCCTGCGCGCGTTTCTGCTGGAACACGAATTCTTCCGGCGCGGCTCCATCATCGGCAGCCTTCGAGAGCAAGCGATCAACAAGGTCCCCAATACCAAAGACGCGACGACCGCCTTCGCTCTTTGGCTTTCCGACCTCCTGGTGCCAAACTCGCTGCTCGATTTTGACGGTGGCTGCGACCAGGTTCACGTGCTTCCACTTGAGCGGGATCGACCGAACCTCTAGCACTCTATTTTCGAAGAGGGATATGGAGGCAGACGCGGCCCAGTGCCAGGTTGGGTCGCGCGTCGTGTTTGGGCGGGACGATAAAGTTGGCCATATCGGAACCAACAGAACAGTAGCTCCGGCGAGGAGCGACAGCAAGCTGGACACGGGATCGACAGTGAAGGTGCCGAACAGGTAATGACGAGGTGAAGGGCCTTCGCTATTAGGGTCACGAGGAGCTGTATTCAGCAGCGTTCAGCCTACTGTAATAACCGCGTTCCAAAGTGACAAGAACATCGCCAGGTCTCGCGACAACCGATCTGAGCTATTTCCGTCTGGGCTGGGCGAGTCGTCTCCGGCTTCCGGGCGTTTTCTCTATTCGGCCAACTCCGGGTTATACGGGGTCCGGCGCCACCGCTCTGTCATGGACAGGGTAGCCCGCCTCGTGGCCTCCCGTCCGTACGTGGCCACACTGCCCCTTGGAATGAAGCGGATGATCCGGCGAAACGCGGCATCTCGAATATCGTTCGGTCGGGCAGCATCCTTGGCGATCCGCCGAACGAGTTTCCGCGAGGTTGCGGACCGCGTCTTTTGCGCTCTCACCACGTGCCTTCTCTATTTTGCTGCGACGGCGGAAGCGAGGGCGCGGACGAGATCTCCGCCGAACTTCAGGCGATCCGCTAGTTCCGGCAGATGGCCCATCTTGGAGTTGAACGAGACACGCTGCTCCATGAGAAAGCCGGCGACCCCGAAATTCGCGTAGAGTCCCTGGATTACGGTCATGCGGCCGGCCTTGCCGGGTGTCGTGGTCTTTTCGGCGAACGAGAGCGGGCGCATCGGGGCGAAACTGGTCTCCGTGCTCAGGAGTTGAAACAGGCGTTCGGCTAGCGGTTTGAATTTGGCACTGCCGCCGTCGTCGGGAGGGCCTTCCAGGTACTCGCCGGTCTCGGTGTTGTGGAGGGAAAGCAGGAGATCGATGCGATTCCCAGCGTTTAGCCACTGGCGCACGGCGTTCCGCTGGGCGGTAATCTCAGGCATCTTGACCGGACCGGCGACGTCCCAGTTACGATTCAGATCGAAGCCGTTGACGTTGAAGCGGACGCCGCCGCGGGCGACACCATCGGGATCGCAGAGGGGAAGGATTTTCCAGATCACCTGATCGCGAAGTTTCTTCGATTCGGGGGCATTCGAAAGTAGCGTTCGAATCGCGCCCTCGCCCACCCACGAACTGCCCGACTCCCAACTGTGTTGCCGGAACATGAGCCAGATGGTTTGCTTATCCTTGCTTTCGCCATGAGCGATGGTCCAGAGAACAAGGTCGCGCCCGCCGGCTGTCTTGCCGATCGTCTCTTCGTGAAAATCGGGACTTCGATGAATCTCCTCGCGCAACTTCGCGAGCGAGGCGTTGGTGTAAGGCGGGCAATGGGCAATCCAGAATCGGGGGCCTCGCGGCTGGACGTGGAGCACGAGTTTCGGCTCTTGCGGGTCATATTCGAACGTAGTTACGTGCTCCCAATGAACGCCATCGAAGCTGATGGAGGGCGGGGTATCTTTTGTAATCGCGCCTTGGTTGGGCTTGTAATTGTATTCACCGGGAAGGTTGACGATATCGAGCGTGAGCGGCTTGGACGAAGCGCCGTCCACGCGGAAATAGTACCAGTTTGCCTGGCGGTTGCGTCCGTCTTGGTCCGATTCACCCTTGACCGCCAGACGGAAGTGCGTGGGGGAGACCTGCTCGACCTTGCCGAGAGAGCCACCCTCGAAGTCCGTGTGAACGATGGGCAATAATAATGCTGCTAGAAGTAAGATCATGGTTCTGTAATTACCCTGGCCTTTTGAAAGGCTGCGATTACGCGGTCGCGCGAAATCCCCGCGCATTCCAAATACATTCGCCCAGCCAAGGGCACGCGAATGCCGCGCGTGGCGGCCATCATATCCAGCGGCTTGCCCAGTTCGGCCATCAATTTCACGGCGTCCCGATCGAGTTCCAGTTCCAGAGCCGCGCTGCCGGACATGTGCCAAAATACCGCGTATGTCTTGGCATTACGCTCAAAAATGAAGGCGCGTGCGGGACTCTTCTGTCCCGCGGCAGTGACGATTTCACTATAGCGAACGAGCTCGTAGGTGCCCCGTTCATCGATGAGCAGTGTGTGCTCTCGATCGAGGTTCCGCAGGTCCGTTTTTTGCGCGGCGGTCAACCAGCCTTTGGCGCGCACATCCTCCCAGCGCCGGATTACCTCCAGGTTGTCGGGTGTCCGCGGATGCGATTCCAACTGCGGCAGATCGCCGACCAGCGAGATGGGACAGTCCCAGGCAGCGGCGCGGCTGGTTGCGTATTCGATCATGTCCGCCTGCGTGCCGATCGTCTGGCTACTCGGCGCCCAATACCCGATCCAGCCGAAATTGATGCTCGTGAAATCATCGGCGGCTTGCGGCGCTTCGGCGGCGGGATAGGTGCGAACTGCCTGCTTGAAAACCTCCGGCTTGAAGACGTCGAAGGCGTTGCCGCGGGTCAGGATGTGCCAACTGAAATGCGATTTGCAGGCGCCTTCGGAAAACAGCGGCGCGGGATTCAGTTTTTGGTAAACCATCCATTGCGCTCGCGAAACGGTGTACCAGTACTCGGGTCCGGGGGCGTCCTCCGCGCCATCGAAGTAGACGAACTTGAAGCCCGCGCCACGATAGATATTCGCGAGACGCTGGGCCACTTCGTCCTGGATGTCGGTGTTTTGCGTGAGGCGCACGAAGATCGGCCAGGTGTCGACATCGAGTAGTCCAAGACGGAAGCCGGCAGGGTAGGACGACGCGGTCGTTCCCAGCACGGCGCGTTCGCAGCCCAGAAATCGATAGGGCGGTGTGACCGTATAGTTCCGGTAGGAGATCAGTTCATACTGGATTTTGAGAATCCGGCGTTGATCGTCCAGTGTGCATTGGCGAGGGTTCTCTTCCACCGTGATGGTGTCCGAAGATGCATCGAGCGCTTCCTTCAACGTGAAGGCGGCCACTAGGTTCAGGCGCGGATCGGGACGCGGGGTGACGTACGCATCCTCCTTATCGGCTTTGTTGTAGTGAATGTGAATGCCGGGAACCATGTCCGCTAGCGCGATTCGGTCCACCAGACGCTTGACGTCCTCAAGGCCATTGGGAAATTCGGGGCGCCAATCGAAGTGGCCGGAGGTCTTGGAGAAAACGCGGTAATAGACGTCCATGGCGCGAAAGCCGGCCATGCGAGCGAAGCGGATGTGGCGATCGATCTCCTCCGGTTTGCTCGAAATCAACTCGTAGTAGGATTGGCGGTATTCCTTGGTGAGCCGGCTTGCGACACCACGCGGCAATCCATAATCCTCCTCGACCTTTGCAATGCGATCCAGCAGATGCCGGGTTTCCGTTACGATCAATGCCGCACCGACGCCTTCGGTCTTGATGGAATCCACCGTGCCGGCTTGGAGCACGCGATGGTCGGCAGCGGCGGTGGAATCGATACGCGCGCACGGGTCTGTTCCCAGGACGTTCACCGCCACCGCATCGTCCCATATGACGTTGAGCCATTCGCCGAAGCGCGTCCGGTTGAGTACGGGCAACTGCAGGAAGATCGCTTCGTCGATGGCCGTTACGCGCTTGGTTCGAAGCCCGTTGTAACCCTTGTATTCCAGCTTCTCGAGGGTAAAACAGATATACGCATCCGTAATTCTCAATTGGACGATCGCGTCGTAGCCGACGAGCGCGAACGAGACGATGAGACGATCCCCTTCGCGGCGCACGCGCTCCGCGGGAAAGGTCTTCGGCTTGGCGGGATAGGAGAGCTGCAGCTCGTTATCGTACGGCCTGTATTGAGTTACAGAGAACATGGGGAGGCCGGCGGCCGGGGCCAGACACTGTTGCCCGGTGGATTTGTGAATCAGGCTTTGGGGGATGCCGGTGGAGGAAAGAACCAGCCTCATCTCCGGGTTCTCGATGACCATGGGCGACGTCCGGCCCGCCTGGTTGGCCGCCGAGCGCCAGGAATTCAGGGCCAACAGTCCTGCCTGTTGGAGGAAACGCCTTCGGTGTTCCATCGTTATAGAGTGAAGCTCCATTCGGGGTGGAGAGATGTCACCCAGTTCCGTGCCAGCGCCATGTAACCGCCGTATCGCTCTTTCTCGAACAGCGGAAAGTCACTACCTATGGCGATGCGTTGGGGCGGGATTTGTGAAATGAGTTGGAGGGCGATATCTTTCACATCGTCATGTGGAAACGGGCAGCTCGAAAAATGGGCGATTGCGGAGATGCCGGCCACCACGGACGGGAGCGCGGCGAAATCGCGCATCGAGGCTTCCCAATCGGGATCCGCTACGCCGTCCTTCATCGGCCAGCCCAGGTGAGGAACGTAAATTCGAATCCAGGGCAGGCGGCCGCAAAGGCGCGTGACCTCATGGCAGAGGGCGCCGATGCCGGCCTCCGCGTGCGCGATCAGCATCGATCCACAATTGCGGATGTTGCGGCAGAAATCCTCATCCAGATGCATGTCGGTGGTCGACATCCGGATGCCAGGCAGCTCGCCTGCCCGCGCCATGCGGAGCAATTCGATGGACCGTTCCTTGCGATAGCAAAGCGCGACGCTGAACTTTTCGCGATCCCCGGCGCGCAGAACGTTTTCCAGCACCGGGCGATTGCGCCCGTCCCAAGTTTCCACCAGCAAGGCGCTTGTCACCGCCGCGGCCCGCATTCGCTCCTCGATATCGGCAATCGGATTCGCCTGCTCCATATCGAGGTGACTATAGGCGTCCATCACCTGCCTGGCCCCCGTGTGATCTTAACAGCGATATCGCGCGCCACCGGAGACACGGGAATCCGGAGCTCGCCGTTTTCGGAGCGAACCTGTGATCGGGTCAGGACGACACCTTTCCACGTATCGAAATATTCGATGCGATACAGCCCCGGAGTAGTTCGCTTCACGACAACCACCGCATCTTCGGTGGGCGAGATGGGAGTGCTCTGCGCCACGTTCCACCATGTGTGCTCGCGGTTCTGCAGCCAGAGCAGGATCAGGTTCTTGCCCAGCAGACCCATCGGTCTCAAACTCCGGGAGCTCGAGTCCAACTCAGCTCGTTGGAATCCTTCCGTGGTCCATGGAATTCCCTTGGTGAACTCCGCAACCGGCTTGAACTGGAAATAGAGATTCTTGGGATCCACGTAGGTGTGCCACCACCAGATCATGCCGGTTCCGGCGGATCCGAAGGCGAGCGGCGCCCACAAACCGTTGTGCAGGTGCACGCCCTGGGGATCGCGGTCCCATAGGCCCTCCGTATCCTCTTTATTGGGCACGATACCGTACTCGGCGAACAGATAAGGCTTGCCGTAGCCATCTATTTCACCGAGCCACTTCGTCATGAAGCTCGCAATGTCTTTCGCGTCGCGCTTCATTTCCTCGGAGAAATAGTAGTAGCCGTGCATCTGCGCGAATTCGTTTTCCGACGGCTTCCACATTTCAGGCCACACCTCGGTGGAGCTGAGGCTGTTGGTAGTCATGTGGCGCGAATCGAGCGATTTCAGGTAGCGGCACATCTCCTGGTTCCACTCGACCACAAGCGCGTGGTCTTTCACCGCATCGCGATCCGCGGAGCCAATTTCGTTCCAAAGCTCCCAAGCCATCACGTGCGTACTGTAACCCCAGCGCGCCACCATGTAGCGAAGCCTGTTACGGAACATGCGGCGGGCCTCGGGAAGCGCGAAGAAATCAAGCATGTCGCGGCACGGACCGCCGTTGCTCACGCTATACGCGTTGCGATCCGGATCGAAAGTTCTGCGCGGCTCTCCTTTGAGTGAGATGTAGCGGATGTAATCGATGCAGATCTTCTGGTAGATTCCGTGGCGCTCGGAGAGCTCCAGGATCTTGTCCAGATTCCAAGCAATATCCTGCCGGTATTCGCCCGCGGGCCCCACCTCCAACCCCTCCGGGTATCCAACCCAGAGCCTGCCGTAATTGCCGCCGTTGGCTTCGAGCTTGCTCAGCCAACGTTCGTAATCGCTCAGGGACCCATGCACCATGTTTTCGCCGATGGCCAAATATGGCGTGCCGTCCTGGAATTCGAAATAGTGCGGGTCGTCGCGAGACACTCGCAGGAAGCCGTGATCGGCGGCGCGCGCGACGGAGAACGAGAGCGCTTGGGTGATCACCGTGCCGGAGCGATCCCGCGCGTGGATCCGTATCGAGTATTTTCCACTTTCCTCCGGGCTGAAGCGCACATGCCAATCCGTGCCGCCCTCCGCCAGGACGTCTTCATCGCCGGAGGGCGGGCTTCGCAGATCATACGCCTGGTAGAAGAACGCGGGAACATGCGAGGTACGGCCGGAGGGAGAACGGATCTCCGCATCGACGGCGATCTGGTCCGGGTCGAACGGCGTAGAGTACGTGCCGGTTACAATCGTGCGAAATTCGGCCTTATGCCACGAGCTTGGACTCTTGGTCAAGAGCTCCGGACCATTCGCCGCGAGCCTGTCCGTTCTCGCCCGTCTTGTAGGAGACGCCGCGCACAAGGCCGTCGCCATTACCGCGCCTATGATCCAAAACTTCACTCGACCGCGAACATAACAAGTGCGCGGCACGCCGTCAAACAGAATAACCACACCAGATCGATCTAACTGTGAGATGGGTTAGCTGCGCGCTTCCGGAAAAGCGCGATCAGCTCGCTCAGCGCCTTCGGCTTGTAGTTCGCTTTATGGCACACCAGCCCGATTTCGCGGACGATTCTCTCGTCGCGAATGCGCATATAGTGGAGCTCGCCCCGGCGGGCCTCGGCGATCACGCACGGCAGCGGCAGAAGGCTGACGCCCAGGTTGATTCTGACCAGCGGCTTGATGGTCGCGACATTTTCCGATTCCATCGCGATCTCCGGAGCAATGCCGAGCCGCTCGAAGTACTGGTCGACAAGCGACCGCGTGGATGTGCCGCGGCTGAAGAAGATCATCGGGAAATTAGCGAGCTCAGCGGCACGCACGGTGCGCCGTTTCGCCAAGCGGCGGTTTCTGGGACTCGCCACGAGCACCATCTCCTCCTTCGTAAAGGGCGTCACCTCGAGATCCTGCGAACCTATGGGGAGTGTCAGCACGCCCACATCGATCTGGCTGTTCCGGATCTGCGAAATCAACTTCTCGGCGGTGCCGGTGATCACCTGAATATCGATATGCGGGAACCGCTTCTGGAGTTCTTCGATCACCGGGGGCAGCAGGTACATGCATGCCGTCATGCCGCTGCCGATCCTGAGCATGCCGCGCTTCATGCCTGCCGCATCCGAAATTTCCACGACCGCATTGTGCAGTTCCTGAAATACGCGATTGGTGTAGCGCATCATGGTCTCGCCCGCAGGCGTGAGAAAGATGCGCTTGTTGGCGCGCTTGAACAGCTTTTCGCCCAGCTCTTCTTCCAGGAGGCGGACTTTTCGACTGATGGCCGATTGCGCCACATGGAGCCGTTCGCCGGCAACTGTGAAGCTGGAGTTTTCCACGACCGCGCGAAACATTTCCAACTGCCGGAGATCCATGACTCTCTCATATCATAAATAGATCGTTTTCCTCCAATCGTTCAATTTGACGCACTGTGCGGCCGCTGTTACCTTGGGCTTCGAGCAATGAGAATTACGGACCTGAGGACCACGATCGTCAACCTCGATTTCCGGAATGCGGTGATCGTCTTCATCGATACCGATGCAGGAATCACGGGCATCTCCGAGACGGTGATGAAGCGGCGGACACTCACGATCGAGCAATCCATCCTGCAATTGCGATCGTACCTGTTGGGCAATGATCCCACCGAGATCGAAAGCCATTGGGAGAAGATGTATCGCGATTCGTTCTGGGTGGGTGGTCCGCTGCACGC
Organism: Bryobacterales bacterium; assembly: GCA_025462965.1. Taxonomy (GTDB): domain Bacteria; phylum Acidobacteriota; class Terriglobia; order Bryobacterales; family Bryobacteraceae; genus JALYXI01. The sequence continues at coordinate 9,619 of JAOAPQ010000251.1, read as the reverse complement.
GACGGCCATTAGCGCGGTGGATTGCGCCCTCTGGGATATTCTGGGCAAGAGCCTCGGAGTGCCCGTCAACAAACTGCTCGGCGGGCCGACGCGGCGCAGTGTACCGGTCTACTGCCACTGCCCGGCCGGCGACACCCCGGACGCGTTTGCGCAAGCGGTGCGGGCGTGTGTCGCGCGCGGCTATCGGGCGATGAAGACTACGCTGCCTCTTTTTTACGGTGGCAGCGGCAGGGCCAGCGCAAACTACTCGGGGACGAACGGCCACGTGGACCGCGAGTGGAAGGAGACCGAGTTCCTCAAGTCGGGGACGATCGGACGTGTGCGCGAGTTCTTCATCGCCGCACGCGAGGCCGCGGGTCCGGAGATTGGGCTCTCGGTCGATTGCCACGGGCGGCTCAATCTGAAGACCGCCATTCAGCTATGCCGGGCGCTGGAAGACTTGGACCTGATGTTCATCGAAGAGCCGGTACCGCCGGAAAATGCCGACATCCTCGAGATCCTTCATCGGGAAACGCCGGTTCCGATCGCCGCGGGAGAGAGATGGGCGACCATTCACGGCGTGCGTGAGTTTGTGGAGCGCAACGCCGTGGACGTGCTGCAATGCGACCTGGTGAACTGCGGCGGCATCACGGGAATGAAGAAGATCGCGGCGCTGGCCGAAGCGCACTATATCGGGCTTGCGCCGCACAATCCGAATGGACCCATCGCGACGCTCATGAACCTGCAGTTCGCCGCTTGCATTCCGAATTACTTGATTCTGGAAACCATCGGATCGGATGCGGATTGGAAGCTGTTCGACACGTTGTTGCGGAATGAGATCCGGCTGGAAGACGGTATGCTGGCTGTGCCGTGTGCGCCGGGTTACGGGGTCCTACTGAATGAAGACGCGCTTGCCAACGCTCCCTACGCTCCCCAGGCCGGCTGGCGCTAACCGGCGAGCGTGGCTGGTGTGCGGGCTGCTGCTGCTCGCCACAATTTTGAACTATCTCGATCGGCAGGTTCTTTCGCTCACCGCCGAGCGCGTCATCGCGGAATTTCATTTGGACCACCGCGGCTTCGGAGAGATTGTCTCGTGGTTCCGCTATTCATACGCTGCGGTGCAGTTGCTTGGCGGGTGGCTCGTGGACGCGTTGGGGCCGAGGCTGGTGTTCCCTCTCGCTGTCGCCTTCTGGTCGGCGGCTGGCATGGGCACGGCGTGGGTTCACACACTCGGCGGATTGCGCGCGTGCCGCTTTGCGCTGGGAATCGGGGAAGCATTCAACTGGCCGTGCTCGCTCAAGACGACGGAGCAACTGCTCGAGCCGCGCGATCGTCCGCTCGCCAACGGCATCTTCAACAGCGGCACGGCTGCCGGGGCAATCATCGCGCCGGTGATTGTCACGGTGTTGGTCAGGCAATCCGGATGGAGATCGCCCTTCTTGTTTACAGGCGCTTTGGGAGCGGTATGGGTTCTGCTGTGGGCGATCAGCATGAGTGGCGAGGGAGCGCGCATGGGCGCCAATCGAGCTGCGATGCGGCACGCGCCGCGGGCCATGGCCGCCATCGCACGGCGCAAGGAGTTCTGGCTGCTGACGGCTTCGGCGGTGGTCATCAACGGAGCCAGCTATTTTCTGGCCGATTGGATTCCGCTCTATCTCAAGATGGATCGCGGGTTCGGCTTCGCGGAGGGGAATGTGCTTTCCATTCTGGTGTATGCCGGGCTCGATTCGGGGAACATTGCGGCCGGATATCTGGTACGCCGTGCCGTGATCCGCGGCGCGCGAATCGAATGCGCCCGTCTGCAGGCGGTGGGTATCAGTTGTGTGCTCATGTCGCTCGCGCCCTTGGCCGGGTTCACGGCCTGGCGGTATCTTGCGCTCGCCTGTATTGCGCTGACCGCAGTGGGAGTCGCGGGATTCCTGGTGATCTACCTGACGACGCTGCAGGATTTGGATCCCGAGCACGTGGGAACCGTGGCCGGCATGCTGGGCGGACTGGGCAACCTGGTCTACGGGATGCTGACGCCCTCGATTGGCCGTCTATCCGATCTGCATCAGACTGCAATCGTGTTTCTGTTGATTGGCGGGCTGCCGTGGCTCGCCTACCTATGTATCGCACCGGTAATCACAGCACAATCCAATGCCATACGCACTTGAGAAATTCCGCGGAACCTTTCCCGCCGCGCTGACGATGTTCGATCGGGAGAACAATCTGGACGAGGAGGCGACGGCGCTCCATTGGGATTGGTTAATCCGCCAGGGAGTCGACGGGCTGGTCATCGCCGGGACCAGCGGAGAATTCATTGCGCTCGAAAACCACGAACGCATCCGCTTGTTTCGCCTCGCTCGCGATGTGTCGGCGGGCCGCGTGCCGCTGATCATGGGGACGGGGCATTACAGCACGCGGCTCACGATCGAGTTGAGCGCGGAGGCCGAGAATTGTGGCGCCGACGGAGTGATAGTCATCCTGCCGTATTATCAGAAGCCCTCGAAGAGCGCCGTGATCCGCCACTTTCGAGAGGTGCGCGGGGCTGTGAATCTTGCCGTGATGCTGTACAACAATCCCGCGAATTCCGCGTGCGTGGATTTCACTGCGCGCGAGGTGGCGCAGTTGGTGGAAGAAGACGTTGTTCACATGGTGAAGTCTACGTATGAGACGGTGGTCCCGATTCACGACCTGTCGTATTTGGCGGGCGCGCGCATGTCGATTTTTTATGGATCGTTTCAGGCGGCGTTCGAGGCGCTGGTGGCGGGGGCGCACGGGTGGATCAGCGGCATCCTCAACATTGTGCCCGTGACCGCCCGGGAAATGTACGATGCGGTCGTTGTGCACAACGACGCGCGTCGTGGATTCGAGATCTGGAAGCGCATTTTGCCGCTGGTGCATTTATATACGCATCAGCGGATTGGTCCGGTGAGCGATCTTGCGATCTATCGATCCGTTCTCAATTTCTGGGGCCTCAAGGGGGGCTATTGCCGGAATCCGTTCTATCCCTTGAGTGTGGAAGAGGAGAGCCGCTTACACGGTGTGCTTGCGGAGACCGGTTGGCTGGAGCCTGCGCCGCTATGCGAATCGCGATCGTAGGCTGCGGCGCCGTGGCCGCGATTCATGCATCGCGTTTGCGGGCCGCGGGCACACCCATGGTAGGGATCTGCGGATCTTCGCTGGGTAAGGCGCAAGCCTTCGCGGCGGCCCACGGGATCGAACGCGCCGCGGCCGACCTGGATGCGGCTCTAATGGACGCCGATGCCGCGATTGTCGCCTCGCCTTCCGAAGCGCACTTCGGGCAGGCAATGCGCGCGCTGGAAAGACGAGCGCACGTGCTAGTGGAATTACCTCCCTGCGCATCCACCGCGCAAGCGGAAACTCTGGGCCGGATCGCCGCGGGCGCAAGACGCATATTGCAATGTGCGCACACCAGCCGCTATCTGGAGCCGTACCGGCGCGTGCGGCGTTGGATTCAAGAGGGCCGGTTCGGCGAGATCCGGCAGGTTCACTATGTGCGCGGCGTGGTGCCGTCACGCCGCAGTTGGACGGATGACGCGCTGCTGCATCATGCCGCGCATCCCATCGATCTGCTGCTCGATTGGTTCGGCGGGCTGGAGCCGGTCGCGGGTGTTGCGTTGCCATGCGGTGGTCCGGGCCGGGACATCAGCCTTCTGGCGCAATTACCGAATGGGGCGCCGGCGACGATCGCCATCAGCTACAGCAGCAAGTTGCCACACGGCCAGTTAACCGTCATCGGCGAGCGGCACACACTCATCACGGATGGATTCAGCTCGATGGAATCCGATGACCCATCGCTCAACTGGCGGGGAGATGCAACTGCGACGTATGAGCAGGCCGTCGCGGACCAGGATCTGGCGTTTCTCGCGTGTTGTGAAACCCTCGTCGGCGGCGTGCCCTGGGAGGAGACGGTGCGGATGGCGCGACACGTGGAGGCGTTTCAGGAGCTATGCAAAATCTAAGAATCGGATTGGTTGGCCTTGGCACCATGGGCGCGCCGATGGCCGCAACCCTGCTTCGCTCTGGCTTCATTCTCTCGGTCTATAACCGGACCACGGCGCGCTGCGGTCCGCTGGTAGAACTTGGGGCGAGGGCATGTGAAACGCTGGGTGAACTGGGCGCAGCGAGCGATGTCGTGATCACTATGGTCTCGGACACGCCGGATGTGGAAGCAATTTTATTTGGATCCGGTGGCCTTGCCGCCTCGCTCGCGCCTGGAGCGGTGATCATCGACATGAGCACCATCGCGCCGGCGGCCGCAGTTCGTTTTGCAAAACTGCTCGCCGAGCGATCCGTCGCCATGTTGGATGCGCCCGTAAGCGGAGGAGAAGCCGGGGCGCGGAGCGGCACACTCTCCATCATGGTGGGAGGCGAGCGCGCGGTGTTCGAACGTATTCTGCCAGTCCTGAACGCGATGGGCACTAGCGTGGTGCACGCCGGTCCGGCCGGACGGGGACAAATGACCAAGCTGATCAACCAGATCGCCACGTCGCTTAATCTACTGGCGGCTGTGGAAGTTGTGCGCGTGGCGCGCGCGGCGGGGCTCAACGTGGAGGATACGCTGCGCGTGATCTGTGGAGGCGCGGGCGCATCCTGGCTGCTGACGAACCTGGGACCGAAGATCGCGGCCGAGGATTTCGCTCCGGGATTTCGCATCCGTCTTCAGGATAAGGACCTCCAGCTCGCGAGGGCATTCGCCGGCGGCCTGGGGGTCGAAACTCCCGGCCTTGCGTTGGCGGCATCCTTGTTCCGCCGGGCGCTGGAATACGGGTTGGGGGAACTGGGTAACCATGGTCTCTATCGCCTTTGGGACTGAGTGTATCCATATCGAAATTAGATTGTTTTGATCGCAAGCGACACCTTGCTTGTATGTAACAAATGAATTACTTTCAGGGTTCCCGGGAGGAACAAACGATGAGCATAAGCCGTTCCGCATTGTTCGCCGCCATCCTCATTCCCGCTTTGACATGTGGACTATGTGCACAGGTGGGGAGCGCCAGCCTGAACGTGAACGTCCTCGACGCTACAGGCTCGGCAATTCCCAATGCGACCATTACCCTTTCGGGCGCGGATCAACGCTTCACGCGCACGGCAGCGGCCGGAGCCGCGGGCAAGTATCTCATCGCCGCGCTTCCGCCAGGGACATATCGACTCTCCCTCAAGGCCGCCGGCTTCATGGACCAGCACACCAGTGCGTTAGAGTTGTCTTCGGGACAGACCGGCTCGCTCAACATTACGATGCAGTTGGCGGCACAGGCGAGCCAAGTCAGTGTACAGGCCACGGCTCCCATTCTCCAGACGACGTCGGCCAGTCTGGGTTCCGTGGTGATTTCGCGCCAGGTGACGGAGCTGCCGCTGCTGGGGAGGAGCTTCCTGAATGCAGTGGCATTGGCACCGGGTACGGTTCCGGTGCAGCCGGCCGGGTCCACGACGAACCATAGCCCGGTAGGCCAATCGGTGATGCCTTCGGTTTTCGGACAACGGCAGAAGGACAACAACTTCCTGATGGATGGTGTGGAAAATCGCGATCCCAACCTGCTGGGTGTCGCGCTCTATCCGCCGCCCGAAGCGATCGCGGAGATGAAGATCGATTCGGGGGTCGGGTCGTCAGCCTATGGACATGCATCGGGCGCCACTATCGATGTGGTTACGAAGTCCGGTTCCAACGAATGGCACGGCGACGGTTGGGAATACCTGAGGAACAATGTTCTGGATGCGCGCAGCTTCTTTGTCCCGACGATCGGCCCGTTCCGCTGGAACCAGTTCGGGGGTGCGCTTGGCGGCCCGCTCGCGATTCCACACTTGCTGAGCAAAACGACGGGGTGGTACGTCTTCGGCTATTACGAAGGCGTTCGGATCCGGCAGGCGGCGAATTTCACCGCATTCGTGCCGACACCTGCGAACCTGGGGGGCGACCTTTCCGATACAGCAGCCGCGATCTACGATCCATACTCAACGACAACCGGGCCGAACAACACGTCCGTGCGGCAGCCGTTCCCCGGCAACAAGATTCCGTCGTCCCGCCTGAATGCTTCGGCGGTCAAGCTGGCGCAGGCTATTTATCCGGCACCGAATCTGGCGTCCGGCACTATTCCCGGCGTGAACTATCTGAACAATGCGGGCAACAGAACGGACGGCAACCAGTGGAGCGCGCGCGTGGACCATCAGTTCGGCCAGCGCGATCGCTTCTTCGCGCGCTATTCTGGCGCGGACAATCCATCCTCGGGTGTGTCTTTTCCGAGCCTGCCGGGGCAAACCTCCGACAGCCTGGCTAACGTTGTGGTCAGCGATACGCACATCCTTTCGCCGAGCTTCATTGTCACGGGACGCTATGGACTGATCACCGTGGACTACCGTACGGGCAACCAGGCGCCTACGGGCATTTCGGATCAGACCGGACTCTCGGCTGTGTTCCCGAAGTTCCAGAACACAGATTTCATTCCCGCCATCACCATCCCCGGCTACAGCGGGATTAACTTCTCCGCATCGCAAATTGGACCGCTGCGGCAGCACACGTTTATCGGCGATGCCCAGAAGATTGCGGGTGAACATACGATCGAGTTCGGAGGAAGCGTGGTGCTGTCGCACATGGTTCTGGAAGACACCACGAGCACCGCGGTCCAATTCGCGACGACCCAGACATCGAATTTCACATCAGCCACGGGCAATGCGCTCGCCAGCTACTTGCTGGCAACGCCAGATTCGGCGCGTCGCCAGATTGGCGGATCGCTGGGCGATCTGACTTCTTCCGCATTCGGCTTCTATGTGCAGGACACGTGGAGGCACCGCGCGCTGACGGTGAACATGGGACTTCGCTACGACTACAACACGCCGCCGGTGAATAAATATGGCCTGGGGACATTCGACTACAGCACGGGGCGCTACGTTTGGGATCTGGCGAACCCGGTAACTGGAGCCGCCGCGAACATCCGCCGCGGGGGCATTCAACCGGACCGTAACAACTTCGCGCCGCGCCTGGGGATCGCCTGGCAATTGACGCCGCGCACGGTGGTGCGCTCTTCATTCGGCATCTTCTACAACAGCTTCGGCTCGAACTATATTCAGGCCTCGCAGAGTGCGCGGGGCAACTGGCCGTTCGCGTTTCCACAAGCTGTGTCGAACTTGAATGCGACGACGGTGAATGCCGTGTTCCCGAATCCGTTTCCGGGCAATCCGACGGGATCGGCCGTGCCGCTCATCTGCGCGCAGTGCCTGAACGTGGAGCGAGCTCTTCGCGTACGCCGTACGTGGCGGAGTGGAGCTTCTCGGTGCAGCGGCAGCTTCGGCCGGACATCGGGGTGGAAGCGTCATACTTCGGGTCGAAGGGAACGAAGCTGACGGCGCAGATCATCGACGACACGGCGTTGGTGGCGGGTGCGGGGCCGGTGGCGAACCGGCAGTTGTATCCGCAGTTCGCGCCTTACGTGTTGAACGGGTTCAATGAATTCTCCTCCTGGTACGATGGCGGGGCGTTGAAGCTCGATAAGCGCATGGGGCGTGGACTCACGTTCCTGGTAGGTTACACGTACTCGAAGAACCTTGACTATGTGGACAACCTTTCGAACGGCGGTGTCGGCGGCCAACCCACTTCGAACCCCACGCGGTTCAATTCCAAGCTGAACAAGGGACCCGCGGGATTCGATATCCGCCATGTGCTGGTGGGCAGCGTTGTGTGGTCGATTCCGGGCCGCACGGCTCACCGCGCGATCGACGCCGCAATCGCCGGATGGACTGCGGGCAACGTGGTTACGTTCCACAGCGGTCTTCCGTTCTCTGTGTTTCTTGCGAGCGATAACGAGAACATCGGCAGCGTGGGGGGACGCTTCCCGGAGTACGCGAGCGTGGTGGGCGATCCGAACGCGATCTCGAACCGGACGCCGCTGAAGTGGTTCAATACCAGTGGGTTTGCCATTCCGCCGTTGTACACGGTGGGCAACGCGGGGCGAAATATTTTGCGCACGGACACGATGGTGAATGACGATCTATCGCTTGCGAAGAGCTGGCGCTTTGGAGAGCACCGCGGTTTCGAGCTACGCGGTGAATTTTTCAATTTATTTAATCACGCGAACTTCGGATATCCGGGGGGAACCGTGGGCACGTCGCAGTTTGGAACGATTTCCAGCACGCTGAATCCCGGGCGGCAAGTGCAGGTTGCCGCGAAAGTTCACTTCTGAGCCTTGTGAGGCGGCAATTGGGTGCGGACCGCAACAGCCTCCCTCACGACCCGCGATTATGAAGCTGATGCCGGTCGCAACTGGACAATATCGGAAGACTTTCCTCCGCCCACGGCACGCGGGTGAGGCAGTCTACGGATCCGGATTTCCTAGGGGTTGCGGCTGAGAGAACAGGCAGCATGAGCGCATTTTACGAACACGGGACTCTGCGTTCGCAAGATCTGCAGCCAAGTGAGACCAACGCTTGATCGGGAGGCCAACGCAATACGGTGTTAGCATAACGAGCGTCACAATTTTCGCATCAACAAACAAGATTTGGATATGCCGAACGCGCCAGACCAACGTCTGCTCGATGCTCTGCTGGACTCTTGGGACCGGACCAACACGATCCTGCTCAACCTCCTCCGAGCGCTTCCGAAAGGCGGGCTGGAAGCCAAGGCGATGGAAGGCAACCCATCCATCGCTGAACTGTTCATACACATCCACTTTGTCCGACTTGTCTTTGTCTACGAAGACGCCCCCGAGTTCGCCAGAGAACTGCCCGAGAAGGAGTGGGTGTTCGAGCGTGACCCTGGCCGCATCGCGCAAATGCTGAACGACAGCAGCAAAGCGGTGAGGGACGCGGTAAACAGCAGGGAGGAGGCGGGGCGAGACATGAACGTCAACTACGATCATCCGATCCTCCTGCTCCAGCACATGCTGTGGCACGAAGGCTAACATCACGGTTAGATGAAGCTGGCCCTCAGATTGGCGGGCTGCCCAATCACCGATCAGCAAGCCGGGCCGCTAACGTGGGACGTCTGGATGCGCAAGAACTGAGCGGTATCAGGGCGTTCACAGCTTGCTCGCTGACCGCTTCGCATCGAGGCTTGGAGACGGCCTTGGCTCTGGCTGCGATGCCGCGTGCCGCCACCCCAATTGGCTACGGCCGCATTTGCCCAACAGTCGGATCACGCAAACCTGGAATACTTCATGACTTGTGCGGGCTTATCTATCTCGCTGTTGGTTTACCGCGGCTCTCCGCGATACTCGGTCTGAGGGAGATTGCGCTCCGATGGTCCCATCGCCCTCAATCAACCGCCGTTTCCGATCTCCGGGAACGCGCCGAGCGCTTCCCCGACACGAAAACCTACAGAAGTTCGACTTCACTGCATTCCTCAAACGCCAAACACTTCTCTATTCTCACTGCTAACGCGAGAACCGGCGACATTCAAAACCCATAGTTTCAGGTTGCTCCAGCGGCTTAGCACAAAGGGATTTTAAGCAGAGTGCCGGCGCGCGCTCATCTCCTTATGATGCTTCCTGCGTCTCGGCACCCTGCTTAAAACCCTCCGCAATATCGGGAGCCGTTTCGCACGGCTGCTCATCCCGGTTGCTCAGGTCGACTATAGCCTCAAGCGGAATGGGGAATTTGCATCAGTGATCGCTGTGGCCAATCCAGCGTCCCAACGCTTTCCCAT
>JAOAPQ010000249.1 GCA_025462965.1 Bryobacterales bacterium | reverse complement strand
CTCCTCCGCATGGCGGAGCAGGCGGTGGCGGGCTATAGGGAAGAATATACAGAAGCCCTGCGGCAGTTGCGGAGCAGTCACCTCGCGGTGGCCCCACGTCTGGTGCATTGGAAGGTTAAGGAGCACTTTGTCGAATTGAGCGCGGTCCTCGAGGAACTTGCGCAGGCCGGCCATCTCTCGCCTGCCGCCCGGGACACGGTAGCGAGCTTCGGAGAACGCCTGTCGAGCGTGATTATTACCGCTGCGCTGGTGCTCAAAGGCATTCCCGCCGTGCACTTGGACGCGCGGGAGGTGATCGTCACCGATGAGCGCCACACGGAAGCCGCTCCTCTTGTAATCGAAACGTATGCGAAAGTGCGCCGCGCCGTCGCCCGGGCAGGTGTGTCCCGGATCGTCGTGATGGGCGGCTTTATCGGTGCTGCGGAGAATGGCGCGACCACCACGCTGGGCCGCGGCGGTTCAGACTTTACGGCATCTTTGATGGGAGCGGCACTCAGTGCGGATGAAATTCAGATCTGGACCGACGTGGATGGAATGCTCGCCTGCGACCCGCGCATTCTGCCGGGAGGCCGATGCCTGGACGTCATATCGTATGAGGAGGCCGGGCAAATGGCCAAATTCGGCGCCAAAGTACTGCACCCGGCGACGGTGCTGCCCGCCATGCGGCAGCGCGTGCCCGTGGTCATCCGCAACTCGCGTAACCCTGAAGCGCCCGGCACGCGAATTGTAGAAACATCGAGCGGACCGGCCGGCGTCGTCAAGTCGATTGCCTGCCAAGGCTGCCAAATTGCTTTGGTGGGAGAGGACGTCCTGCTGGATGAGACGCTCGGCTCGCGCGTTCTCAACGCTTTACAGCGGAATGGAATTCGGATGGAGCTTCGCGAAACCTGCCGCTCGGTATTCTCATTCGTAGTGCCGGATGGCCGCCTCCACGATGCCGTTGTGGCTCTGTACGCGGAGTTCTTCGAAGCTCCCACCCGGTTACCAGACGCTCGTCCTACGAAGCACCCGGTCAGGGCCATACTTCGTTCAAGATTTCTGCTAAGCGGTACCCGGCTTTCACGATTTGCTCTTCGATGACGGGAGCCGCCTTCCGCTGATATTCTTCATCCACGCGGAGGTGTAGCGCGCCGTCCTTCGCGGATTCGGCTTTGCAATCCGGGTGTTCTTCGTATGCTTCAACCGGGATTCTGGGCTGCAGGTCGCCATAGGTAACTTTCTGAGCTAGCCGGTGGCCCTCCCATATCCACTTCTCGAACTCGGTTCCATGTTTTGTCCAGGATTCAGCTTGTTTCTGGTACTCCCGATCGAGATCGTCCGCCATTTGGGTAATCGTTCGGGCTTTCGCCGCCATGTCACGGTTCAAAATCATGCCATCCCAGACGCTATGCAGATTGGCGGTCTTCGGCTCGGAGAAAAACTGTATCGGAACGCAATTGCCGCCTTGATCGTTGTTGGCGGTGGTGTGAAGCGGTTGATGCATATCACCGACGAGGTGGATAAGATACCGGAGCGCTTTCGCTCGCTCCCCATCGCTTTCTTTATCGTCGTGCAGGATGTTGAGGTTATAGCGTAGAGCGCTGAGAATGCATCCGGTACGTGCTCCGCCGTTGACAGAAGGTCCTACCGGCTGGCAGTACGGAGCCAACTCGCCGCGCTTCATCCCGAGCGGTAGATCCATGTAATGCCACGTACCCGTCTGCTCAGGCTTCTTTGTGTCATCCGCCCAGGTGGATGCGTCGGCCATCAGATCTTTCGGGATGTCCTTACAAAATCGCTGCACTGAGGGATCGACGGGCTGCGATTTCAACAGCGCCGTCACAGCCGCGAGCGCATTCGGGTTCAGATGCCTTTCCGCGATCAGCGCGACCATCTCGTGCCCTTCGCACCACCATCCCCAGGCGGGGGGTGCCAACATTAGAGACAGAAACAAAATTCGCATAGCTGTGAGTTCAACTTTTCAAGCGCCTGAGCGTATAGAGATCGGGAGTCATGTTCATGTGCTCTAGCCTCTTCAGGTCATCATGCACATGGATTATCTTGCCGCTAATGTGATTCGACCGATCGGACGCAAGGAACAAAGCGAATGCGATTTGTTTTTCGGCAGTGACTCCCCCTGTGAGGCGTACCTGCCGGGCATCCTCGATCTCCGCCGCACCTGCCCGCTCGCCCGCCTCCAGAATCTCATCCGTCATACTCGTGTAGGAACCGCCCGGAGACAAGCAATTGATTTGTACGTTGTGGTCCCGGACCTCGTCGGCGACGCTCTCCACGAAGCGGACGAGCGCGGCTTTGGAGGCGGCGTAAGACGAGAAGTTCGGCCGCGAGCTGGCCGCTCCGCCTCCCGCCATTACGATCGCCTTCCCCGACCTGCGCTCGATCATGCGCGGCAGTACCGCGTGGAGCGCGTTCATCACGCCCAGCAGATTCGTTCGGATCGTCTCCTCGAACTGTCCCGGGTTCGCTTCGGCGAATGGCCCAATCGGCCCCTGCGTGGCCGCGGCGGCAATCAAAAGATCGATGCCGTTATATTCGAGTGAAATCCGCCGGGCGGCGTCGGCCATTTGCGCGTAGTCCCCGACATCGGCGCATACGCGGAAAGCCTGCCCGTGGGCGTGCTCGATCTCGAGCTTGGTCGCATCCAATTCACCCACCGTGCGCGCAACGAGCCCTATCCTGGCGCCTGCCTTGGCTAAGCCGATCGCCAGACGTTTGCCGATTCCCCGGCCCGCACCGGTGATGAGGACGCACTTGCCAATGACTGAGCGCAACTCCCCATTATGCATCCCAACGACTTGCGTCCCATTCGCGATGGGCTAAATCGCGAGAGTGCCGGTCCTCTTTAGGGAGTACAGTCGCCGGAGCTGCCGCAACGATTCTTTGATAGATCCCATCCCCACATTGTGGCTGGCCATGGAGTAGGTAATCGGCACTTCCGTATACTGCGTCTTGACGCAGTACGCTTTCATCTCGGTCTGGAAAAAGGGTCCCTTCGAAAAGATGCCCTTTGCGAGAATCTTTTCCAGGATCTCCCGCCGGAATAGTTGGAAGCCGCTCGTCATATCACTCAATCCCGTGTTCAGCACCAGATTCGTTAACACCGTGCCGCCTTTGCTCACCAGTTTCCGCTGTAGGGAACTGCCTTCGATCCTGCCGCCGAGAGCGAAGCGCGTTGCAAATACGCAGTCATACCCTTTGGACATGGCCTGGAGGAAGAGTGGGATGTCCTGCGGGCGATGGCTGAAGCCGGCATCGATCTCGAGCACCCAGTCGGCGCCTGAGGCGACCGCTTCCCGGTAGCCGCGCCGGTAGGCATCTACGACGCAGCGGTTCTCGGGGGACCACACCACCTTGAGCCTTGGTTCGCCCTCTGCGTAGGCGCGCAATTGGTCGAGGGTGTCGTCTTTGCTCACCCGGTCGAGGACGACGAAGAAATCGACTCTCCCGAGATCGCCGGCTTGCGCCAGCACCTGGCGAACGAGCTCCACCGCAGATTCCGATTCGTTCGCCATGGGACAAACAATCGCGAGGTGTATAGTGCCGAGTTGAACGGCGGTATTCCGGGAATTGTCCATTGCCTTACGTCGGCTTCCCCCGCTCCTCATCCGGGCGGCCGGATCGGCGGAACGAGGGAATAGGCCAGTATAACAACGGAGCGGGAGCGCTCTTCCTACTTACCTATGAACGGGATAGAGTTTGCGCTCCCGAAAGTGAAGGTCGAGGTCTTACCCACGGATCCGTAGAACGAGCCGACGGCGGGCAGGACGCTGTACCCGAGTAGCCACGTTCCGTTACGGTACAGGCCCGGTCGGGCTACCCCAGACCCGTCCCAGTCTCCCACGACCGGCTTATCTGAGCTCAAGCCGAATATAAAGGCTTGATCGTGGAAGGGGTCAAATTGAAAATCGCCGTTTGAATCAAAGAACCAAGCACCACCGCGATAAACCCCGACTTTGGTAACTCCATTTCCGCTCCAGTCTCCCACCACCGGTATGTCGGAACCGATTCCAAACCAGAAAGATTTGGGGGCCAGACCGGTATTCACGCCTTGTATAAGCCCGCTGAAGTCCAATGTCCAATAGCCGCTCGAGACCCAGCCTGCTTTGACGGTTCCCGACCCGTTCCAGTCTCCTACGATCGGCGTGCCAACGGTGCCGAACGTAAATTGCCGGTCTCCTCCGGAGGGACCATCCCAGACGCCGTTTCCGTTGTAGTCCAGCATCCACACATTTCCCCGGACGATGCCGACCTTCGCGGTTCCCGACCCGTTCCAATCGCCGAACACGGGAGTGTCTCCCGGCTGGCCGAATCCGAATGTACGGAGAGTGCTGGCGACTCCATCGGTTCCCCTGTCATGTGCTTGATCCACCGAGAAGTTGATGGTGCTGCTACCAGGGTCGGCGACAATCGGGATCCAGCCGCTGGTGACCTTCGAAAGGAAGGCTGTCATGGTGCCGTACTTGTACTTCTGCGCGGAACCCAGCACGCCCGCGACCGGGAAATCCCCCGAAGCCGTGTAACCTCCGAGTACCGCGCTCCCGAACTGGTCCACCGCGATTCCCGTCACGGCGTCGATTCCCGTGCCGCCGATGTACGTCGCATAGACAAGACTGCTTCCCGTAGGATTCAGCTTGTAGAGGAACCCATCGTATTCGCCGTGGTTCGAGTTTTGAGTGCCGCGTATGTTGGGAAAGTCCTGGGATGCCGTATATCCGGCGACGTAGGTATAACCAAGCGGGTCAGTCGCAACCCCGGTAACGTGATCCACGCTGCTGCCACCGATGTAGGTGCTGTAAACCATGGTCTTTCCAGTGGGATCGAGTTTGGTGAGAAAACCGTCCGTGTTCCCGCCCGCATAGGCCTGTTGGAAACCGGTGCTTGTAACGGGAAAGTTCAAGGAACTCGTAGTACCTGCCACAACAATGTTGGACGAAGAGTCGAGAACAATCCCATCGCCTTCTTCGACGAGACCGACCGTCCCCCCGCTCCCTCCCAGATAAGTGCTGAAGAGAAGCGTTTTGCCGCCGGAGGCGAGGCCGGTAACAAAAGCATCCTGATTGCCGCCCGATGTGGGCTGCATGGCATTCACGGACGGGAAATTCATTGAACGTGTGGAACCGGTGACAAACACGTTCCCCGAGGCGCTCACCGCAATGGCTCCCGCATGGTCGTCGGCCGAGCCTCCCAAATAGGTGCTGAACAGCAGCGTGGTGCCATTCAGATTGACCTCCGCCACAAATGCATCCTGCCCGCCTGTGTTTGCCCGCTGGAATGCTCCCGCAGTGGTCGGAAAACCGACGGAGGTCGTGTCGCCGGTGATAAACGCATGGCCGCTCGGATCGATAGCGATGCCGTTTGCCGTGTCCGTCCCTTCTCCGCCAATGTAGGTGCTGTAAACGAGTCCGTTGCCGGCGGAGTTCAGCCGCGTGACGAATGCGTTCCGTTTGCCGGCCAGCTTGCTCTGGATCGGAAGAATGGAAGAAACCGGAAAGTTTGTCGATGTCGTATAGCCGGTGAGATAGGCGCTCCCGGAGGAATCCACCGCCAGCGCCAGCGCCCGGTCGTCACCGGAACCGCCAAAGTAGGTGCAGTACACAAGTCTGTCGCCCAGGGCGCCGAACTTGGCCACGAAGGCATCCATGCTGCCCGAATATGACCGAAACTTGGCCGGTCCGCTTTGGGCGAAATTGCTGGAATTGGTCCACCCGGCCATATAAGCGTTGCCGCTCGGGTCCAGGGCCACCGTCGTGCCCTGGTCCTGACCATTCCCGCCGATGAATGTGCTGAAGGTCAAAGTAGGATCGATGATCAGCGGCAAATCCCGATCAAAATCGCCCACACGAAACCCGACGGAACCGTCGGCGAACGTCTGGAAGGCCCCGGGAACGCTGATTCTTGCGCCGTTCTTTTGCTGGTAAATTACCGGAGCATCCTCACGAAGATCCATGCCTTCGCCGGTCACCGAGAGAGAGCCATCCGGCGACACGCTTGCGCGGAAAGGATCGCTGTACGTCCACCGGACCAGACCGGCGTCGGCGCCCGCGCGGACCCGGAATTCCGATTTCAGCGTCCGGCCGTTCCCGGCGTAAACCATGTCGATTCCGGGCCATAGTTCGCGATAGGCCACTGCGCCCTGCAGCGGTACATCCGTAACCCATTTCGCCGAATCTCCGCCCAGAAAGAAATTAGCGCGGCCCGCCATGGGTTCGACGCCCTCTATCCGGGCGTTCGTATTCGCGCGGACGAAGCGCATCGCAACGTTATGGCTCTTGATCTCCAGCACGATCTCGCCTTCCAGGAAGTAAGCCGACAGTTCGGGCCGCTTCAGGAAGTAGCGCGCTCGCGGATCGGTCAAGCCGCGGTTCTCAAGAAAGAAAAACGGCAACCCGGAAACCCGCGGCGCCGGGGCGGCTGCACAGATAGAACCAGACATCATCGCGGCCAACAAGAGTGACCCAGTGATCTTCATGAACAACAGTTCGGCGGACTCCGGTCTTGGCTTTAGTCCGCGGCCCGCCGACCTGGCTGTGCTACTTTCGGGAGGAAGGAGCGCCGCTGCCCATGCTGAAATTCCTGATTGGTGTCCTGACCGGCGTGATTTTCGCCATCGTGATCGCGGTAATCGCCATCTTCGCGATTGCGTATTC
>JAOAPQ010000144.1 GCA_025462965.1 Bryobacterales bacterium | reverse complement strand
CTCGGCGTCTCATGCGGGGAATACCGCCGGCATGGAGCCTTCGCCGAGTTCGTCCTGGTCCCCCAGAACATCGCTTACAAAATTCCGGACACACTGGCATATGAGCACGCTGCGTTGATAGAAGCCGTGTCCATCGGCGTTCATGCCGTCAGCATCTCGCCCATCAAGCTTGGCGACACAGCAGTGATCGTAGGAGCCGGGATGATCGGTCTTCTTACGTTACAGGCGGCCCGCCTGGCCGGCTGCACCCGCGTGATCGCCGTGGATCTCGACGACGCGAAGCTGGAGGTCGCGAAGAAGTTGGGCGCCGACGAAGGTCTGAACCCGAAGACTTGCGACGTTCCCGCGCGGGTTGCCGAGCTGAACGGCGGCCGCGGCGCCGATGTCGCCATCGAGTGCGTAGGGGCCAGCAGTCCGGTCAAGACCGCCATCCTCAGTGTTCGCAAGGGCGGTACCGTCACGCTGGTTGGCAACATCTCGCCCAATATTGAGATCCCACTGCAATCCGTCGTGACGCGGCAGATTCGTTTGCAAGGCTCGTGCGCCTCCAATGGCGAGTACCCCCAGTGCATCGATCTACTTGCCCGTGGGGCCATCCGCGTCGACCCGATCATCAGTGCGCGCGCTCCGCTCGAAGAAGGCCCCCAGTGGTTCGAGCGCCTTTACAAACCCGATTCCAACCTCATGAAGGTAGTCTTGCAGCCCTAGCCCATGGAGCCGCTTACCATCTCCATGCTGATGCTCGGGGTCTCAGACCTTCCCCGTTCAATCACGTTTTACCGGGACATCTTGGAACTCAAGCTCGCTAGTCAAACGGATAATTTCGCCTTCTTCGGCGCGGGCGCGGTCACTTTGATCCTGAGCGCGCCGCTCGGGCGCACCCGCGAACCCATAGCAGGTGCGCTCGAAGTCATTTTCCCCGTGACAAGCGTCATGGCCGCTCACGCCGACCTGGCCCAACGCGGAGCCGGCTTCATCAGCCCGCCCCATGAGGTCTCCCCGAGCTCTTGGGCCGCCAACTTCACCGACCCCGACGGCCACATCCTCAGCGTCTTCGGCCCAAAATGACTTATGGACCTTCGGCCGTACCAGCCCGCCGACCGCGACGCCTGTCTCGCAATTTTTGATTCGAACACGCCGGGGTTCTTCGCTCCGGCCGAGCGCCAAAAAATCGAAAGCTTCCTCGATCGGCCGGACTGCCCCTACCTGGTCATGGAGCATGACGGTGCAATCGTAGGCAGCGGAGGCTACGCGCTCGACGCGGAGCAAACGGCAGCGAGCCTGGTTTGGGGTATGGTGCGGGCCGACTCGCAAAAGCTCGGCTTGGGGCGCTTCCTCCTTCTATTCCGCCTGCGCGAGATCGGGAGGTTGGGCGGCGTTCAGATGGTCCGCCTGGATACTTCGCAACACTCGGCGGCGTTCTTCGAGAAACAGGGTTTCAAGGTGGTAGGGGTCGTCCCGGATGGCTATGCCCCCGGTCTCGACCGCGTGGAGATGGTGAAGAAGCTGATCGTCTGCCCTTGAGCGCCTGTTCTTAATTGATCGAACCCAATCCGGTCCTCGCACGTCTTTCTTGATTGAACGATACAATAGACCACTCAGAGGTTCCATGAAACCATCCGCGCTCCTTACCTGCGCCTGCCTCGGTCTGTGCGTAACAGCCTGGGCTGCCGCTCCGTCCATTCCGTTCAAGGAATACAAGTTGAAGAACGGGCTCCGCGTCATCCTCTCCGAAGACCACAACGCCCCTACATATTCCATCGCGGTCACCTACAACGTCGGCTCGCGCGATGAACTGCCCGGCCACACCGGCTTCGCCCACCTGTTTGAACACATGATGTTCCAGGGATCGGAGAAAGTCGGCAAGGGTGAGCAGTTCCTGCTCATCCAGAACAACGGCGGCAACATGAACGGAACCACCAGCAGCGACCGCACCAACTACTTCGAAACGCTGCCCGCCAACCAGCTCGATCTCGGCCTCTTCCTCGAAGCCGACCGCATGAAGTCGCTTGTTATCAACCAGGCCAACCTCGATAACCAGCGCAACGCCGTTCAGGAGGAGCGCCGGCTCGGCGTCGACAACCAGCCTTACGGAAAAACGTTCGAGTCCATCTTCGATACCGCATTCGACGATTTCGGATACAAGCACTCCACCATCGGCTCGATGGACGATCTGAACAAGGCAACGCTTCAGGATGTGCAGAGCTTCTTCAAGCGCTATTACGCTCCCAACAACGCCACCATAGCCGTCGTCGGAGATTTCAAGAGCGACGAGGTGATGGCGAAAATGGAGAAGTACTTCGGCGGCATTCCGGCACAACCCGCGCCGCCCCAGCCCGATGTCGCCGAACCCGAGCAGCGTGG
Source organism: Bryobacterales bacterium (assembly GCA_025462965.1). Taxonomy (GTDB): domain Bacteria; phylum Acidobacteriota; class Terriglobia; order Bryobacterales; family Bryobacteraceae; genus JALYXI01. The sequence goes on along the minus strand of JAOAPQ010000144.1, from coordinate 1,587 downwards.
GGAGCGCCGCAAGACGATCGAAGACGGCTTCGCCCAAATCCCCCGCATCGACATCGTTTACAAAATTCCCGCCGGCAACTCGCCGGATATCTATGCGCTCGATGTGCTGGGAGATGTCCTCGCCGCGGGCCAGTCGTCCCGCCTGTACCAGAAATTGGTGAAGGAACAGGAATCGGCCGCTCAGCTTTTTGGGGGAACTTACGAGCAGCGCGGCACTTCTCTCGAGCTTTTCATCGCCCTCGTTCGCCCCGGGAAAACCCCGGCTGACGTGGAGAAGTCAATCCTCGAAGAAATCAAGCGCGTTCAGGACCAGCCGATTACGGACCAGGAGCTCGACAAAATACGCATGCGCTCCAGAAGCAACCAGGTGGCGCAGCTTCGCGGCTCGCTCAACCGCGCGATCGAGTTATCCAAAGACACCGTCTTCTACAACGATCCGGGTCGCATCAACACCTACGAAGAACATATTCAGAAGGTCACGAAGGAAGATGTCCAGCGCGTCGCGAAGAAGTATCTGCAGGATTCCAACAAGACTGTGATCGTTACCATGCCCAAGCCGCAGCAGGCGTCCCAGGGAGGCGGCAAGTGATCCGTCGCATCCTTCTTCTCGCACTGCCTTTCGTCCTCTCCGCACAAGAACCGGCTCAGACCGATAAGGGAGTGCCGCTCAGCAAGACCGAGCGCAAGAACCTCGCGCCCGTCTCGAAAGAAATCCTCAAGGTCAAACTCCCCAAGCCGGTGGAAGCCAAACTGGACAACGGCGTGACCGTTCTGGTTCTGGAGGACCATCGTTTGCCTTCCGTCTCGGCGCAATTGCTGATTCGCGGAGCAGGCGGGCTCGGCGATCCCGCAAACATGCCGGGCCTCGCTTCCACTACCGCCGCGATGCTGAAGGAGGGCACCACCACGCGGTCCAGCAAGCAGCTCGCGGAGGAGATCGATGGTCTCGGCGCGAATCTCACCGCCGGCACAGCATTTGGCACGCCGGAAGCCACCATTTCCGCCTCGGGTCTCAGCGACAACTTCGACAAGTGGTTCGCGCTGATGACCGATATCCTTCTCCACCCCAACTTCCCCGATGGCGAACTGCAGAAGTATAAGCAGCGGCAGCTTGTCGCCTTGCGCCAGCAGCGCACATCGCCAACCTTCCTCGCGAACGAACGGTTCAACAAAGCTGTATACGGAAGCTTCCCTGCCGCGACGGTTTCCACGACCCCCGAAGCGATTCAGGCAATGACCAGCGAAGCACTCGCGAAGTGGCATCACGAACGGTATGCCCCGCAGAATTCCATCCTCGCGATCGCAGGCGACGTCGACGCGAAGCAGCTCATTCCGAAGCTGAACAAAGCCCTCGCGGATTGGAAGCGCAACGATTTCGTGGAAAAGATCCCGCCCAGTCCGTCGCCGGCCGCCGAAAAGAAAATCTATCTGGTAGACCGTCCCGGTTCCGTCCAGACCAATCTCGTGCTCGGCAACATTGCCATCGATCGGCGCAGCCCCGATTATTTCGCCGTCAACGTCATGAACCGGATCCTCGGTGGTGGCCCCGCCGGCCGTCTGTTCCTCAACCTGCGCGAGGAGAAAGGC
>JAOAPQ010000130.1 GCA_025462965.1 Bryobacterales bacterium | reverse complement strand
TGGAAAGCCCTGCCAGAACGCGGTTCCGCGGACCCGCCGCCACGCGGTACTTTCCTTCGACACTCGGAATCACCTCTTTCGTGAGGTACTGTTCGAAGAGTTCGTTATTGTTAGCCTGTCCTCCTCTACCAGCGCCGAACGGAACCGCATGACCGGCCGGCATGACGACGATCATCGGCTTCGCGTTCCCATCGGCGATCAGATTGTCGAGAATCCAATTGGCGTGTCCGGCGTTGGTCCAGGATTCAGGTGTGTCACCGCTGCCGTGAACAAGGTACAGCACAGGATAGCGGGCGGAAGACTTCTCATAGCCCGGAGGCAGGTAAATCACGATCCTCTCGGTTCGATTGAGAGCCGCCGATTTCTGCCATTCCGTCACGACCGTTCCATGTGGAACGTCGCGCAGTTCCCACGCGGCCGGGGCCGGGGCCGGGACCTCGACCAGGCTCGCCGACGTCCGCTGGCGCAGCTTGATGACTGGATTCACGGGATCGGCCACCGCGAGGCCGTCCAGATTGAACCAATATAGATGTCCGTTGGCCTCGAGCGGCGCGGTGGTGATGCTCCAGACGCCGCCGTCATCTTTGGTCATCGGTTCCGGTTTACCGACCGCCATCCAGTCGCCGGACAGGCTGACGTCGGCGGCTTTCGGTGCGCGCACACGGAACGTGACAGTACGGTCGGCATGGACCTCGGGGGAGACCAGGCCATCGGGCGCCGGCGTCTGGGCGGGCAAAATCAGAACTGCGGCGAGGAAGAGTGCAGATAAACGAATCGTCATTCAGCTCCTAATCCGGCAGCACTCGCAGCGCGATTAGCTCCACGCGCGTAGGAAGCCGGTCGTGCAACTCCGAATGCAGCAATGCCTGGAAGTGCCACGGTCCTTTGTGTCCCGGAGCGGCCTTTCTTAATGCCGCGGCCAGACTTCGCAGGCTCACCGGATCACCCATGTATTCGAGCGCGGTCTGCGTTCCCTCGGTGTTGGCGCCGTTGATCAGCGCCACGCGGTGGCGGCCATCCACTCCGTTCAAGAGCGAGACGATGGCGAAATCCTCCGTCGACGATTCATACTGTCCCGGAGCAAGGCTTGCGTAATATTCCGGGCGCTCGCCCGGGCGGGGAGCCACGTTGACGATCCTCCGCGGCTTATCCGCGCCTGTCGCGGCCAGGCGAAACGGCAGCTTACTGAGAAACGGGTCCACCCACTTGTTGGCCTCATCGTGGCCCAGAAGGATCAGGTTCTCGCTGCGGAAACTCTCCCAGTTCAGGAAGCGGCTCTGCGTCGTCCGAACGGGAACGTCGGCCTTCGTAAACAGCACCGCCAGCTGAATACTACCCAGCGCCTCGCCCATTTTGCCATGGGAGATATTCGGATATAAATAGATATTGCCACCGGCCGGGAGGGCAAGCGGCTGTTCGAATCGCGGCGCCTGCTCCGGCGTTAAAGGGATCCCTCGGGTGGGGCTATCGGCTGGAAAGGGCTTCTCCACGTGCCGAATGCCCGCAGTCATCGGGCTGCTGAAGCAGATCAACGCGCCCTGGGGGTCCGAAAGCCAAGGTCCCCAAACTTCGGCAACGGCGGGATCGAGCGGGGCATGCCGGGACCGGTTACCCATCAGCCAGCCCGCGACACCGCACGCCGCCATGAGTGCTACCGCCATCATGACCAATGGCCATTGTCGCGACGCGACGGGCTCTGCAAGCGGGTGCTCTTCCGCCGGTTCGCGATCCGATTCATGAGGCGGGGAGCTGAAAATCGGCACATACCGGCCCACCGGCAATTCGATGCGCAACGGATCCTGTTTGCCTTCCGCGCCGTAGTAGTCGTGGAGTTTCTGGCGCAGGGAAAAGGCCTGCCGCCGCACCACGGAATCCTGTCCCGGCGAGTATCCCGCGTCGCGATCGAAGACAGCGTGCGCAAGAAGGTATTCGTTCAGCTTGCCTGCTTCGCCATTGAGCGTGGTCTCGCAAATGAAGCGCAGAAATCGCGACTGCCGTTCCGACCTTCGGAAGCTCTGGCTGCTTAACACAAGCTCCATCTCGGTCCGGATGGCGTGTGAACTCGGCGGCGCGGTTTCTGCGGATTCGGCGATCGGCGGTCGCATCGACATGGGCGAACTATTAGAATCTATCATTATTAGCTGTGTGCGAACGGTTCGTAACAGTTCGGAGCGTATCTAGGCTGGTCTCTCCGCGCGCATAATGCGGATCAGATCGCTGCGGGGCCTGGAAGCCTCGCAGTTGAATTCGGGAGTCTAAAGATGAACAACGTGCGGTTCCGAGCTCTGCTGCTCGGTGTAGTTTTCACGTGCTGGCTGCGGCCGGCTTTGGCGCAAACCACGAATGCAACCCTTTCGGGTGTCGTGCGGGATGCGCAAGGTGCAGCCGTTCCCCAAGCCTCCGTCGCCGTCGTCCAGGTGGCAACCGGTCAGACGCGCCAGACGGCCACGGGTGACACCGGCAACTACACCATTCCGGAACTCGCCATCGGCGAGTACAAAGTGACCGCCAGCGCGGCGGGATTCAAGACGACCGTCGTCCCCTCGGTCACTCTTCAGGTCAATCAGGCGGCCGAGCTGAACCTCACACTGGAGGTGGGCGTGGTTTCCGACCAGATCACCATCACTTCGACGATGCCCCTGCTCGCCACCGAAAGTTCTTCCGTTGGAACGGTAGTCGAAAACCGCGCCATCGAAAGCCTGGCGCTCAATGGCCGTCAGTTCTGGCAGTTGGTCGCCCTCGTGCCTGGCGCCAGTTACACACCGGGAGGGGACCGGACCCGTACGGGCGGCAGTTCCATTCGCTCCTCCGCTGTTAACGTCCAGATCAACGGAACCGGCTTCATCTATAAC
>JAOAPQ010000113.1 GCA_025462965.1 Bryobacterales bacterium | reverse complement strand
AAATTACGTCTCGATTTCGGATTAGCGGCCTGGCTGCGTTCTGCGCTCACTATCGTGTACCTGCCTTTTCAGAGTTTCCCACTTTTGTCGATGCTATCTTCCCGGGCTGTGCCGCGGGTTTTGCCGGTGCGCCCTCCCGCCCGAGCCGGTTGCGAAACTGCCGGCTAAGAACAATTTCCGATACCAGTTGCGAGAAAGAAGCCTCGCCGCCCGCGCTCACCATGCGATCGACGAGCGGGTAATCGGAAGGCAGGATCGTGCGGCCCAGTGAATAACCGATCATCTTCATCGCGAGTGTCCGCCGGATCTGTTCGTCTTGGGCACGCAAATATTCAAGAAGTCCGCTGGCGCCCTGGATCTGCACCTGATCGAGCGTCTTGCTCGTATCGTCAATCGGCTTGCCGTCCGGATACTTCTCTCTCCAGCGGCCAGTCGAGTCATAATGCTCCAGCGGGAAGCCCATGGGATCGATGCGCGTATGGCACGTGGCGCAAGTCGCGTTCCGCTTATGCGCTTCCAGCTTATCGTGGAGCGAAAGACCGCCGAACAATTTGTCGTCGGCCGGTATGGAACCGGCGTCGGGCGGCGGTGGCGGCGTTGGCGTGCCCAGTATCCGCCGCAGCACCCAGTCGCCGCGCTTCACCGGGCTGGTCCGAAGGGGCGCGGAGGTTGTCGTCAATACCGTGCCGAGTCGAAGCAGTCCGCCCCGCTGGAACTCGCTGGCTCCATCCACCTTTTCGACCTCACCGGTGGATTTGACATCCTTCTTAACCCCGTAGAACTTCGCGAGAGTCTTGTTCAGGAACGTGTAATCGGCGGAGAGCAACTCGCGCACAGGCCGGTCATGCCGGATGATGTATTCACAGAAAGAGACGGATTCATCGTACATGGCCGCCTTCACGTCTTCCGTAAACTCCGGGAACCGGCCGGTGTCCACGCCCCGGAACTGATCGAAGTGGTAGAAGCCGAGCCACTGCCCAAAGAATTCCGCGGAGAGGCGGCGAGCCTTCGAGTCCGCCAGCATCCGCTTCACCTGAACGCGCAACGGTTGAGGGCTACTGAGTTCGCCCGCCGCGGCTGCGTGCCGTAATTCGGCGTCGGGAATCGAGGACCAGAGAAAGAAGCTTAACCGGCTCGCCAGTTCCCAATCGGAAAGGGGCTTCACGCTGGCCTGATCGAGTGGCATTTCCACGCGGTACAAGAATGCCGGGGAAACCAGAATCCGAGTCAGTAGTGCACGGATCGCTTTCGTGTGATCCTGTTCGGATTGCATCGTGCGTTTGTAAAAAGCGCGTAGCCCGTCCTTTTCCTCCTCGGTCAAAGGACGCCGCCATGCCTGGCTGGCAAAGTTCAGGCAATCTTCCACATGCCCCGGTCGTGCTGCAGCCTCTGCAGCGACCATTTCGAGGTATTCGGAGCGGAGCGGCTGTATGTAACCCCTCGCCTGAGCCGGAATGGCAGCAAGTTGCGCGCTATCCAGATCCGCCATTTTCTTACTCTTAAGCTTGACGTTGAACTTCTCCGCCAGCAAACCCAGATATGCGTCGTGATAGTCGAATGACGCGTACAAGTCCGTCCAAGCCCGATCGAGCTTCACGCGGGTGGGGGCTTCGAGCATGATTTCCGCCACAAACCGATCGTCCCGGTGGTACTTCACCAGGTTGTCGAAGGCATCGTGTTCAGGCGTGTTGTAAGTTGGGTCGAAAGGTAGCGGCGGCGGGTCCTTGTCCGCCGGCGTCGGCTCGCTGTGTGAATTAGGCGGCAGAAGTTCGACTAATTGAAGGACCCCGGCCTTAAACGCGCGCGACCCCGCACTTTCCGGGTCGCCAAGCAGCGCATGAATCGGGATTCCCCTGACCGGGCCGTCCGCGCGATCCGAAAACGTGACGCGCACGACCTGTTCGTAATTGGTCCCGATGGCGGCATCCACCTGCAGTTCCAAGCCGAACGCCCCATCCGGAACCGCCAGTTCGAAAGACGCCGAGCCTTCGGTGGCGAAATCGCCGGGCGCAACCGTATTCCCTTTCAGGCTCTCCCCAAACTTCAGCTTTTTCACCATTTCCGCGGAAAGGAAATCCTTCAGCGGAATCTTCGGACCGACCGGTTCTTCGCCCTTCTTTACAGCGCCTGTTGCTGCAAGGACCGAAGGCTCTGCGGAGGCGGGTTGCCCCGGAACTGGTTTCTTTGCCGGGACTCCGCGGCGGACCACCACGGTTGCATTGCGCCAGATCACCACCGGCTTTTCGGTTGCGTGGGAAGAAACAGGGTCTACGTTCAGAAAAACCTTTGCCGGTCCAGCGACTGCGGCTCGCCCTTTGCCGTTCCTTCCCCCAATGTTGTAGGTGAAATGGTGAGACAGTTCCGGCCTGAGGGCCTGATCCGTAAAAACGAGAGGGCTTTCATCGCCGGCGCCGCCGACCGCCTTGTCGCCTCGCGCGAACAGCCAACTCGGCCAGGTGGTAACAAACTGCTCGAGATCGGCGCAGCCCGCGCGCGCAGCCATTTCGGCCGCTTTCGCACCGCCCGCGGGGTTCGGAAGCTTTTGCCATCGCGCTGCCGCTTCCGACGCCGGATAGTCCAGCGATGACATGTTGACCACTTTATAAAGGTGCTGCGCGAAGCCGGGGCTCACGCCTTCGGCGGCGGCGAGTTCCGCGATGCTGGCACTCGGCTTACCCAATGCCGCGCGATTTTGAAATTCCCAGGCCACGTAAAACGCCTTGCGGTATTTCTCCAGGCCAAACGATTCCCCGCCCTCGCCGGAAACAGTGCGAAAACCGGTCGCAGCGTAAATATCCTTGATTCGGGTAATGGCGGAGAGCTCGAAACCGGTTTTACCCGGGTGGCTGAAGAACTCAATGGGACCCGCGCCGATGACCGCATGATTGGCTATCAGTTTCGCGGTTTCGAGGTACCGCTCCAGGCTGGCGTCCTGCATGAACTGGACATCGCCAAAGTTCATGAATCCTTCACCGCCAACCGAATCGTTGGCGAAGTCCCGTCCTATGTCCAGATCGACTCCCGTGAGATCGCGGATCGCGTAACCGTACTCACCGCTTGTGAGACGCCGGACTGTTACACGGCCCGGATCCCCGGCATTCTTATTTGCGAAGGAAGTTAATTCAGAACGAACCCAGGTGATCGCCAGATGTCTTTGCTCTTCGCTCGGTTGGGGCAAACCCTTTGGGGGCATGCGGTTCTGCTCGAGCACAGTTGCCACCTTCTGCCACGCCTGAAAGCCTTCGCCTACCGGGCTCGACGTCAATTTGAAGAGGCTGATGCCGGCCACTCCGGCGCCTTTACCGTGGCATTGGAAGCAATATTGTTCAAAAACGGATTTCGGTGCAGGGGAAGGTTGCTCCGCGGCACCGCAGAGTGCCCCGGTACCGATGAACGCGACAGCACCGCCGAACAGCAGCGCGGCGGCGCGCGGCCTCCACAAAGAGCTCATAGTGTTAGGGGCCATTTTATTCCTTTGCTTGCTTTATGTCGAATTCTGCTCCTCCTCCCTCGGGCCGGGCCATACACCCAAATGGGCTAGTAAAAGCACACTCGCCTTGGCGTAGCGAGGCAAAATCGTGCTTGATAGCCTGACAGTGACTACTCGGTATGCTTCGGTCACGCTAAATCCTATGGCATCGACCAAGCCGCCCTGCCAGCCTATTTTCGCCATGAGGGTATTAGGAGTGAAACAATTCTGTTCGATAACAGCTGCCCTGCTGATCTTAACGTCACGCCTGCTGAGCGCGGCGGGCGTGGCGCCCTTGTCACAGGTCGGGGCCACGCCGCTTCCTGAGATTACGGGTGGCGATTTCGATCACTTCGCCGTCGATCTTGGCCACAAGCGCCTGTACGTGGTCACTGAGGTCTATGGCTCGATCGAGGTGTTCAATTTAGATACGGGTGAGCACCTGCAAAGCGTTCGCGGGATCGTAAAGTCACCGCGCAAGATCATCTTCCTGCCGGAAAAGAACCAGCTGATCGTGGCCGACGCGGGCAGCGCCTCCTGCAAGTTCCTGGATGCGACCGATCTTCACATCATCAAGAGCGTTGCGGTGGGGCCGGGGCCTGACGCTGGAGTGTATTCGCCGAAATCACGCATCTTCTACGTTGGCAATGGGGGTCGTGCAGCGAAGGAAAGCTTTTCCTACGTGAGCTCGCTCTCAGTCGATCAGCAGGAGGTCGTGGGACGCATCCGTGTAGAAGCAACCACACTCAAGACACTTCTGATCGATGAGAACGCGAATAAGCTGTTTGTTAGCATGCGCGACAAGAGTCAGATCGCAGTTATCGACCTCGGGCAGAAGGTGGTGACGCAGACATGGGCTTCTCCCGAACTGCACCAGGACTCGGCGATGGCGTATGACTCGATCCATCAGCGCCTGTTTGTCGGTGACCGTGCACCAGGCAGGCTGGTCGTGTTTAACGCCCAGACTGGGCAAGTTATTGATACGTTGAGTATTGGAGACGTTTCGGACGACATGTCCTATGACACTGGACATAGCCGGATCTATATTTCAAGCGCGGACGGCGTGGATGTGGTCGCCCAGTCTTCACGAGACCATTACCAGGTCGTCCAGCACGTTGATACGCTCGGCGGGAAGACTTCGGTCTATGTACCGTCGATTGACCGGTTCTATGTCGTTCACACAAAGGGTGGTCCGGCTGCGGAAGCGGGCCTGCAGATATTTAAAGTGAATTAGGGGTTCGTTTGAAATCCAGCGCACCTTGCGTACGAAGTTGCGACTCAAACGTTTCCCTCTAACTCCGGACAGACGGCGATCCAATCTTCCTGTCCTTACCGAGAGCTGTTGCGAACGATTGAGTTATTGCTGGGTCTGCCTCCGATGACTCACGACGACGCCGCTTTGCCGATGTACAACTGGTTTGGCACAAACCCAAACCTGCCTGCATTCCAAACGATGAGCAATCTGAAATTTAAGATTCCTCACTTCGGGAGTGCCATATCTGAGAGCGCTGCCGACAGATTACC
>JAOAPQ010000089.1 GCA_025462965.1 Bryobacterales bacterium | reverse complement strand
CCACCTGCATCGTTACTAAAATGCGTTGTGATGCCCGGCGCCGGCCCGGCCCGGTCGTGCCGCGTGCGCCTTCTTTCAGGTTCTCGTTCAAGTCGCATCGCGAAGCTTGCAGCGCCGGAATCAGGCCTGATACCAGGCCGGCAAACAACGAAATCGCCAACGTAAATATCAACCCCGCCACATCGATCCCCACCTCCTGTTGCCGGGGAAGGCTCGCTTCCGGCAGTGCCGCCCTCAGCAGGTCGAGGCCAAGCCGAGCCAGCAGCAGCCCGCCCGCGCCGCCAAGCGCCGCCAGTACCAGGCTCTCCATCGCCATCTGGCGGATGATATGGAACCGCCTTGCGCCGATCGCCAGCCGTACGGCCATCTCCTTCCTCCGGCCGGCCGCTCGCGTGAGAAGCAGGTTGGTGATGTCCGCGCAGGCGATGATCAGCACGAATCCCACCGTCGCCAGCAGAACCAATAAAGTCGGCCTGATCGCACCGACGACTTTTTCATGCAAAGGAACCACGGAAATTCGGAGCCGCGCGTTGGTCTTCGGATAAGCCGCTTCCAGACGCCGCGCGACCGTATCCATTTGCGTTTGCGCCTGGCGAAGCGAGACGCCAGGAGCGAGGCGCGCGAACACCCGCAGCGAGCGGCCGCCGCGGTCGTTCATCCGGCTTGCCAGAACCAGAGGCGTCCACATTTCGGCCTGGGTTTGCCAGAACGGAGCAAATTGGAAGCCTGGCGGCATAACGCCAACGACCGTGTAATCGAGATCGTTCAGGCGAATCGATCGGCCGACCGCGGCCCGATCGCCCCCGAAGCGTGTCTTCCAGAGCCCATCGCTGAGCAGCAGCACGCGCTTCGCTCCTGGTTGGTCTTCGTTCCGCAGGAAGGCGCGCCCCAACATTGGCTCCACGCCGAGCAGCCGCATCATATTGGCGGAAACTTGCAGACCCGGGATGACCTCCGCCTTTTCTGGGCCCTCGAAGGTCCCGCCCCACGCTTGCGCCGCGCTCATGTCACTGAAGGCGTGGACCTCTGCGCGGTAATCGAAGTAGTCCGCGGGCGATACCGGAGACCGGCCATCGTGGAGAGCGACGACAAGTCTGCCCGGATCGCGGTAAGGCAGAGGTTTGAGCAGCACCGCATAGACGACACTGAAAATCGAGGTGTTCGCGCCGATACCAAGGGCCAGCACCAGGACGGCTGCCGCTGAGAAGCCGGCGTTCTTTCGGAGAACGCGCACGGCATGGATGAGATCACGCATGATCCCGTGAGACGGCGAAACCCGCCGGCGGTTAGGTGGGACAGGCCATCGCCTTTTGTGGCCTGTCTCTACCGATCCTTCTTCGATCCGATCAACTCCAGGCACTCGGGAGCCGCTCCGGTAACGGCCTTCACCGGGATCGACCGGTCGAAAGTAACAAGCTTGCCGCTGTTCCTGCTGGCCAGTGCGAGCAGGTAAATGTCCGTGATTTTCTGGTGGCCGGCGACCATCCGGGGGTGCACCAGCGATTCGTCGAGAAGCGAAACCGAATCGGGCCAGAAATGGTGATCCCGGGCCGAGCACAGGGTCCGCACATGCGACATCACTTCCGTGGCGGTCGCGGTGACGTTTTTGTACGCCGGATTGCTAAGAACCCTCACGCAGCCGTTGATGGTCAAGGGACAACTGGCCCAGCCGCTCCGGCGATTCTTGGCGAACCAGAAATGCGCATCATCGTGGTTCAGGTGCGCCGGATCGAACAATGCAACCAGCACATTCACGTCGAGGAGCGCAACCCTCACTCGTCGTCTCGAAGCGTATTCACGAGTGCGAGATCCGCGCCCGGAGCACCAGGATTCGGAGTGAAGAGCGGAACTCCGTTGCGCGTCTTCGGTACATCCCGAGGCTCCAGAGCCTTCCGCGCAAGCTCAGATATCACGCTGCCGATACTCGACCCGGACTGGCGCGCTACATTTCTCGCCAACTGCAGGAGATCGTCGTCAATATCTAATGTTGTACGCATGTCTTTATCGTACCGCATCACGCATCACTCATACGATGCTTGATGCGTTAGAAAAGACCCCCGCTGCGGCCCTCCCAGCCCGCCTACTTCTGCGTCGGATATCCTCGATCCACCCAATCCTTCGCCATATTCTCCGGAATCATGAGCACGCGCACCTTCGTAAATCCCATACGGCTGACCGCGGCATAAGCCGGCCGCACATTGGGGCACTTGTCCCACGGACAGCACCCGCAATACAGCACGATCTCCCTCTCGCGCGGTTCCTTCGCCAGCAACTTCTTCAAATCGTCGATTCCCGCCGGCTTCGAACCGGGCCCCGCGAACGCCGAGCCCATGATGTGCGCCCCGCGAAAAAGCAGTGGAAAGCCGACATGCACGATCATCGGCCGGTCGGCGCGCTGTACCAGTTCGTCCCCCGTGATGGTAGGCACCTGTGCATCTCCGAAGAGTGCAAAAAACAGCAGCAACAACGTCATCAGCGCGATTCCTCTTCGCCCGGAGGCTTCTTATGTTTCGGCTTCCGCTCGGCTTTCGGAACGATCACCTGCGAAGCCGGCACTTTGCCCACGCGCTCGCGCGCAATCGCACGCACCTCTTTCCGCGCGTCGAACTTCCGTTTCTTTTTGGCGGCCACTCAGGATACTAATGCGTGCGCCACACGCGAGGCCAGTTGGTCGAACGTCAGGATTTCATACACCGAGGGATCGGACATGATGCGCGTCACCAGCGCGGCGTGCATCGCATGGCCCGCGCGCTCGGCGATCACGTGCCCAAGCAGCGGCTTGCCGATCAGGGCAAGATCGCCGATCAAATCCAGCGCTTTATGACGGCAGCACTCGTCCGCAAACCTCAGTCCGCCGGGATTCAAAACCGTCTCGCGATCGAAGCAGACCGCGTTCTCGAGCGATGCGCCGCGAATCAGGCCCATGTTGCGCATCGCGTCCAGTTCGTATTCGAACCCGAATGTGCGGGCGGGCGCGATCCTCTCCGCATATCGCTCCGGCGTCACTTCCATCTCAAGCGCTTGTTTCCCCACCAGCGGATGGTCGAAGTGAACATCGCATGTCAGGCGGAACGTGTCGTCCGGCAGAATCGTGATCCGCTTCCCGCGATCCTCAACGGATATCGGCCGCCGTATGCGAAGGTATCGTCGCTTGCGGCGGTAATGTCGCACCCCGGCCTCCCGGATCAGTTCCACGAAAGGCTGTCCGCTGCCATCCAGAATCGGCACTTCCAGATTGTCGATCTCGATGTAAGCGTTGTCGATCCCCAAACTGTAAAACGTACTGAGCAGATGCTCGGTAGTCGAGATCAGCACGCCCTGGCGCATCAGGCTGGTCGCGTAACTGACTCGCGCCACATGCCGCCATAAAGCCGGAATCGGAAAATTGCCAAGATCGGACCGGAGAAAAACAAGCCCTGTAGAAACAGGGGCCGGCGCTACCCGAATCTTGACCGCGACCCCGCTGTGAAGACCAATCCCCGAAATCTCCACTGGTCGTTGGATCGTCGTTTCAAACCGCAATGCGGACTTCCACCATGGCACCTCGGATAGCAATTCCCAAACCGAACTGTATCTAATTGATTCCATTGTCTATCCAAAATCGTAGTGTCGCAATAATGCCACACATGGTCCCACACGGTGTTGTGGTTCTGCCGTTTCCCAGCGCGGTATGATGGGCCAAGTGTTCGCTCCGCGCCTCTTCCTGATCGATAGTTACGGGTTCATTTTCCGCGCTTATCATGCCCGGGCACGCACCAACGCCCCTCCCATGCGGACCGGTTCCGGTGTCTCTACCGAGGCCATCTTCATCTTCAACAACATGCTCCGCAAGCTTTCGAAGACATTCAATCCGGTCCACATGGCCGCCGTCTTCGAGAGCATCGGCAAGACTCATCGCGAACAGGCATTCGCCGAATACAAAGCGAATCGCACCGAAATGCCTTCGGACTTGGCCGAGCAAATACCGTACATCCGCAGTCTCATCGAAGCCATGAGAATCCCGATCCTGCAGTTCCCGGGCTTCGAGGCCGATGACGTAATCGGCACGCTCTCCCGCCGCGCTGTCGAAGCCGGTTACGACGTGGTAATCGTTTCGAGCGATAAAGACATGCTGCAGCTCGTCAATGCGCGCGTCTCCATGCTCAATCCCGCCAAAGACGACACCTGGTACGATCCGCTCAAGGTCAAAGAGTTCATGGGTGTCGAGCCGCACCAGGTCGCTGACCTCCTTGCGCTCAAAGGCGACACGATCGATAACATCCCCGGCGCGCCCGGCATCGGCGACAAAGGCGCGCGCGACCTGATCGAGCAGTTCGGCAGCGTGGAAGCCGCGCTCGATCGCGCAGCCGAAGTGCAGCGTAAGATGTATCGCGACAGCCTGCAGAACAATCGCGAGCGCATCCTCATGAGCAAACATCTCGCGAAGATCGAGACCAACGTTCCCATCGAGTTCTCGTTCAGCGATCTCGAAGTCAAAACGCCCGATATCCCCGCGCTGAAGCAGATCTACCGGCAGCTCGAGTTTCACAGCCTGTTCCAGGAACTCGGGCCGACCGAAGACCTGCGCGAGCGCCGAGTGGAGGCGCTCGACCGCGAGTGGCTCGATGCGATTCCGCACAGTGCGCCCGTCGCCGTCGCGCTCGAAGGAACGGAAGCCGGCCTAGCCTGGCAACCTGGCGATGCGCGGTCGGCCGATGTCCGGATGATCGTCGGCCTCCTGGAGGACGGGCATCAGCCGAAGATCGCGGCCGACGTGAAGTCTATGTTGCTCGCGCTCAGCAAAGCGGAGATAACGCCCGCGGGCTTCGCTCACGACGTCGCGCTCTACGAATTTCTGCTCACTTCCGATCCCGCCGCCTGCTCCATCGAACAGCTCGTGCAGCGGAGGCTCGATCTGAAGCTCGGTTCTTCCCCCGCCGAGCAAGCGCTCCAGCTTCTCGATCTGAATGAGATGCTGGGCAACCAGGTTACTGCC
>JAOAPQ010000408.1 GCA_025462965.1 Bryobacterales bacterium | reverse complement strand
AACGCGGCGCCAGCCTCCTGCTTGGCCAGGGGATGGAGTACGAGATCGCGAACGTAGTGGATCCGGAGTTCACAATAGTGGCGAAAATGCGCAAACGATACCTCGGACAGCCGCATTAGGCGGTCAGACAGCCCTTGTGCGTCCCCCCCAGTAGGAGGATTTGTGTACGCAACGACCTGTTCTCTCTTTATTCTTATCTCAGCCGCTGTTTTTGGCTCGGCCGCGCCAAACCAGTTCACAGCTCGATATCTACCCATTGGGACTCAGTCTCAGGCACTGGCATTGGCTTCCGATTCGTCCGGCAACTTATTCACGGTCTCGACGGTCCTCGCAGTCTCTGGCCGAAACCAAATCCGTGTGATCAAGACCGATGCCCAGGGAAACTCGCTTGCCAGCCTCGATTTCGGTGGAACCAGCAGTCACCTCCCGGACGTGCCATCCGGCGCAGTTGTCGATCCGCAAGGTAACTTGGTGATTGTCGGGACAACAACGTCATCGGACTTTCCATTAGTCTCACCGTTATTCTCGAAAACAACAACTCAGGCCGGCTTCATCGTCAAGTTGGATTCCCAGTTGAAGCAGATTGTCTTCTCAACCCGCCTGGGTGGTACACAAGGTGGTGTTCCTAACCAGGGGGGAACATCAGCGAAGGCCGTGGCGGTAGACAGCACGGGGAATATCTATGTGGTAGGCACCACGGCGGCCACCGATTTCCCAATAACTGTGGGGGCTTTTCAGAGCAAGCCTCCGAGTGGCGATTTAATCGGGTCCCCCGCTTACGCTTACGTTACAGAGATCTCGAGCGCAGGCGGCCGGCTCATCTATTCGACATACTTCGGTGCGGATAGCACTAACTGTCTCGGCGGCAGCCGCTGCATCGGTGCATACGGCGGAACGATCGCAACCGGAATTGCAATCGATAGCTCAGGCGCCGTCACGATTGCAGGAAATACGACCGCAAACCACTTGGCCGTGACTCCGGGCACTTTCGGGCAACAGTGCCAATGCAGCAACACGATTCAGGTCGGTTTTATTGCGAAGCTCGCTGCAGGCGGCAGTCAGCTGATCTGGGCGACTTATGTGCCCCTCGCGCAGGTCGGCTTGCCATTCCAATCCGATATCTCCATTAACGCCGTTGTACTCGATAGCAGTGGGAACGTCATTATCGGAGGCATAGCTCCTGACGGCTTTCCGTTTACAAAGGGAGCTTTGCAGACGGTTTATCCGGGTGGGAACTCGGCGCCTAGTCGATTCTACGCTGGTTTTGTTTCTAAAGTCGATGCGTCCG
The DNA here is from genome assembly GCA_025462965.1 of Bryobacterales bacterium. GTDB lineage: Bacteria > Acidobacteriota > Terriglobia > Bryobacterales > Bryobacteraceae > JALYXI01. Next base: position 8,689 of record JAOAPQ010000408.1, on the reverse strand, counting down.
GTCAGCGGTATATGTTCTCAACTTACCTGGGCGGCAATGTGGCCTCTTACGTTACCGCAAATGGTGTAACTGCCTTGGCAGTCGATACCCAGGGAAACATCTGGGCTACCGGGGGATCGGTACAGTCGGAGCTTCCATTTCCGAGTTCCATTCCCGCACTTGGGCAGACTTATCTCGCAGGCCTTTCCTCGGATGGATCGACGATCGTTAGCGGCGTGTCCGCGCCGGTAGGTGCGGCGGGACAAAGCGTTGCCGTTACGGCAAAGGGCAATGTTGTCGCTTTAGGGAACGCCGGCTCGCTGTTGATATCGAGCACTGGTCAAGGCGCCTCTCTCGTCGGAATCGCCAATTCTGCTGGCTCCCGCGTTTCTGGTGAGGTTGCACCGTACGAACTTGTTTCGTTCTTCGGAATTGGAATTGGTCCGGCAACGGCGATCAGTGGTCAAGTGGTGAATGGAGTCCTGATGAGTTCCGCCGGCGGTATTCAGGTGTTGTTTGACGGTGTGCCCGGGCCAATACTTTATGCGGGACCCAATCAGATAAATGCCATTGTTCCTGGTGGATTGAACGCGAGGAGCAGCGCGGCAGTGCAGATCGTCAGTGCCGCCGCAACAATTACGGGACCAGTATTGTCGATCGTCGCATCACGGCCTGAAGTGTTTCAGAATTATCCTCCGGCCTCGGGTGCTGTTGCGCTCAACCAGGAGAGTAGCATCAATTCAGCAGCCAATCCCGCCGGCCGTGGCTCCATCGTGACAATATGGGCGACAGGGACGGGCGTCTTCAATAGAGCGGAAGCTGACGGCTCCATCACCGGTCCCGTTCTCAGTACACCGGTGCTTCCGGTTTCAGTTATTAGCATCGCCAACCAGGGCGGCAGTGCTGTGGGTTCACTGGAGGTTTTGTATTCCGGCGATGCGCCGGAGATGGTCGCTGGAGTTCTCCAGGTGAACTTTCGTATACCGTCTCAATTGCAAGCTGTCCCTAACCAAATCGCTTGTCAATTGCAGGTTGGCGGCGCTCTGAGCGGAACGTTTACGATTTACATAAAGCCGTAGAAAGTGAGACAGGCTAACCGACGAGGCTTGGCGGAGAGTCTGCGACGTTCACCCTGGGACTTCCCCGACGTTCACCGCTTAAGCCCGCCACCGTTGCGACCGGCGATCCGAACATCACGCACGTTACAGGTTCGGCCCGCGTTGCGATCGCGACGAGCGCCCGAAGCGCGTCGTTAACTGACTTCGAATCTGGCTCGCCTGCCGAATACTGATTCGATGAGGGAAAACATGACGAAGACGGCTTGGTCGATCTCTCCGCAAAGAAACACAGGAGTACAAACACCAGTCCCGGTGACAAGTGGACTACACCCGGACCAAGCTTTTACCACCATACAGAAGGAATCGACTGCGAATTGACACGTCGGAGTAATCGTAGGACCAAGATACTCATGAGGCTAGGCCGTAGTAGTTCAGCAAATCGCTAAGGCGCTCCCGCCGACTAACGGCTGATCCGGATCTGTCCGGCGACCCCGCCAGGCTCATATGCGGCGGCCTCGCGCAGCGTGATGCTCTGGATAATTTGACGCGAGGGGCAGGAGTGCTCAAGGCCGACCTAACCCTGCGTGACGAATGGAAGATCATGGATTTCGCGCGCTCTGAGGCGCAAGTACCTCTTGAGCGCATCTCTTCGCGGAAAAGGCGGAGAAGAAGGTTGTGACAAGACTGCAGACTTCGCCGCCGCTCGGGAACAGTCAGTTCCTCGGCGGCTTGCGACGGTGATTTTCTTCCGCGCATCCTCAACACCCCCCTCGTGGTGCTGGTCAGACTGGGCTCCTGAATGTCGTCCTGGATCTTTGACCTGTCATGATTCGAACACTTCTAACTAGCAGCGAGCAGAATAAGTGCCAGACGTTACTAACGGATTACCCTGGGTTGATATAGCGTATCAGCTAACTGTTGCGGTGTTTAACGCTACCGCAACAGGGAACAAAGAAAGACAGGAGTTGATCGTATGAAGAGATGGATAACTAATTTATGCATGGCTGCCGTTCTGGCATTTAGTATCGGAGCCGTTGCAGTGGCGTACGGACAGGGTCAAGGGGTTGGGGAATACTGCAAGCCTCTGACCGAAGAGTTTGGCGTAAGTAATAGCCTCTGTGTCAGTTGCCTCAACCCCGGACAGGGAGACAAAGCAGTGTGTATCTGCAAGAATGCCGGGCTATTTGAAAATAATCCTTACCTTGGCTATAAAAACCTGGGTCAGTGTGTGACCGCGCTTCACGACAGCGGGTTTTAGAACGCCGCTTATAGTTCATCTGGTTGAGCGCATTAAAGAGCCACCTCAACCAGATGTTCTCCTCATTCAATGCATAACTTAACTAAATCACAATCAGTACTCATGCTGGCATCCGGTTTTGTTGGATGCGGATGGCTGTTATCAGGATGGCTATTGCTGCGCTCCTTTTCGCTCGGAATGGGACGATTCGGTTGGAGTGGCGGCATTCTCGCGAGTATACCTTGCCAGGGATGTAATGAGATTTTGGCAAGCTCATCCTCTTTGCTGTTGAATCTCCCGATCGCTGCGTGGGGCTTCGTCTATTTCGCAGTTCTGGGTTGTTTACTTAGCGTTCACACGGCTTTGGCTAATCGCACTGCCATGCTGTTGGCAGCTCTCGGAAGCGGAGTAAGTTTGGCTTTGACTGCGGCGCTTCTGGTTTCCGCTCCGTCAATATGCGCACTGTGTCTGCTCGTTCACGTATCCAATCTCCTCGTCTTTGGGGCGCTAAACATCTTGGTTAGGTCTGAACCCCGTCCAGCTGAACCAAGACTGCCGTTGTTCCTGAGATTGCGGGTAATGATTGGTATCATTGCCGTCTTACTGGGCGGAGCTATACAGGCCACAATGCTCAAGCCTGCCGACGATGTGCGGAAAGCATGGGAAGAATATAGATCCGTCCGCCAGTTTAAAATTCCGATTCGTCGCGACGACCCGGCTCTCGGACACCCAAACGCACCTGTGCTGTTAGTCGTATTCAGTAGCTTCCAGTGTCCAGCCTGCCGGTCGTTCGCAGGAGTAACTCATCGTCTCACTGAACGATTCCCGGAAAGCTTACGGATCGTGTTTAAGAACTATCCTCTCGGCAAAGAGTGCAACCCGGAGTTAGTTCGAGAAATGGAGCCCCGTGCGTGCGCGTCCGCGTTCGCAGCAGAGGCATCTAACCGTCAAGGTGAATTCTGGCGCTTCCACGATGCAGTCTTCTTTCATTCGTCGCTGATGCCCACTGAGGCCGAACTGAATCGAATCGCCGGAAGTTTCGGTCTCGATATGTTGCGATGGGAGTCAGACCGGCGTTCGCGAGAGACTGAGATGAGAGTAAAGGAAGACATCGCGCTCGCTCGTTTGCTGGGAGTTACTGGCACCCCCGCAATTTTTCTCGATGGACGGCACATACCGGCAGTAAGCGTTCCGATACTCGAAGTACTGATCAAGCGGGAAATTGACCAATCCCTTTCGGAGTCACAAATTTCATCACGGTAATCCTTGTTTGGGTATCAAGATATGCTCGCAAGCCGCCCGGCAGGGGCCAGCCATAGGGGTCTTCATAACCGGCTCATGAAGCCAAGTCGCCGCTCAGTTCCACGACTGGCGGTCCAAAATCCCTTTGAGGAACTCCGCGCTGGTGGAAAGCCGCAAGCCCCGGGTCGGCGGGGAAGTCTGGAACGGGTTCACGGTTCACAACACGCCGACTCACTTGAGTTGGCTGAATCAGGCCGAAATCGAGATCGGCCTTCTCACGGGCTGCCGGGTTGACATCGAGCGATGCCTCGCTACCCGCCCGTTGAACTTCCCACCTACAAAGAACTAAGCCTTAAGTAGTACAATTTGGAATGTCGAGCGAGAGTAGCACTCATCTCGCCACCCGCGCCTCGGGCCGCGAGCCTTTGCCCCTGATGTGGAAGCTCTTGGCTGGTTTGTGTGTGCTGCTTACTGCTTCATGGACTTTTCTTTGCTACGCCGCTCACTTCAATAACTACGAGCGGGACATGCTCTCAGACGCGGTTTACTACCGCACCGATCGTCCGTTGGTGTATCGTACTTTGCTACCGACAACCGTCAACCTGCTTTCTCGGCTCGTTCCGGAAAACACAAAGCAAAAGGCAGTTCAACTCGTTAAGCGGGATCGCTTCCTAAGAACGATTTTCACCGTCGATCGCAGCCCTCACGAGGGTGCCGGGTCGTTAAAGCTGGAAATAAACTACCCTGTAGAGACCGCAATAGCTTTGGTGCTGATGGTTGCGTGCCTGCTTGGTTTTTTGCGGGCTATCGTACTGCTGTACGACCGATGCTACTCGGGCTCGCCCGGCTTCCGCGCGGCCGTCCCCTCGGTTGCCGCGGCTGGCATAGTCCCGTGGCTTAGTTACACCAGTCACCCTTATGATTTGGTATCTTTGTTCCTCTCAGCTCTCAGTTTTTTGTCACTGGCTCAACACAGGTGGCGGCAGTACTTATTGGTATTCCTTCTCTCATGTATCAACAAAGAGACTGCGATTTTAAATACTCTCGTATTCATTACTTATTTCGCGGCGCAAGGAATTCTACGAACCCGTTTGGCTGCCATATTGATATCCGCTCAATTGGCGATCTACGCTGCTGTGAAAGGGTTTATAACATTCGCCTTTCGGGCAAATAATGGAACAGTAGCTGAATTTCACCTGCTGGACATAAATATCCCCATTCTGAGGAGCTGGATTGGGCACCATTATAACCTCGAGCAGTTGGTCATCGCAGGCATCCTGATCTCGGCACTATTTTTCAGATGGCATACCAAGCCGTTGGTTCTGAGATGTGGGCTAATTCTCATTTTCCCGCTGTCGATTCTCGGACTGCTTTTTGGCGTCCTGGACGAATGGCGCGCGCACACCGATCTTTACACTCCTTTACTCCTGATGATTCTAGGTTCTGTAGGTTTCCTATTTGGAGTGAGGCCGGCAGGGTTTTGTCAAACGAACCGGTGAAAGGCCGAATAATTCGAGCGGTTCCGACATGTCCTCTCGCGCATTCCGATGCATTCACGTCAGCAACTGGAATAGTTGCTATCTCTGGTGCCATGGAATGGAATGGCTCACGGCACAACTGCCTGCCCTGCAAGAGATGACCCCGGCTTTTTTGCGAAGCTGGCCCTGTTACTATGCATCGTGGCGTGGGAGCGCGTGTATACGATCAATGACTTTTGGGATCACCCCCGACGTGGTGTCGCTAATGTGTCCGGTCACCCGCACATCTATGAATCGCCATTTAATAAAGACAAGGACGACTTTGAGGATTTCTATCTGGTATCTCCCGTCGAACCTGAACTTCTCGCGTTAGTGCTCGAAGACTGGGACATCTGGAATCGATGGAGTGAGGCATTCGATCGCGGAGAAACATCAAGAGAAACTCATCCGGCGCTCCCGCCAGATCGAGCGCGTCACGACGAACTCACAAACCTGATCGGCACACGGTTTAAGACAGATCCCGCGAATTGCCGAAAAATGAAGCCTAAGTTTCGAAGCGTGCGTCTGGGCTGGAATGGTATGGAAGTCGAGTGGTCCGAACCAGAGCGTTAATCGCGCTCTGGGGTCACTGCGCGCTGAGGCAGGGAAAAGGGCTACCGCCCCTTTCCCCGCACCCTTTCTCCGCCGCGGCATCCAGTGTGAAACCCGGGGCGCGCGTGGATCTGCAGCGGAAGAAATAGCGGGAGTGTTTCTCGCGAGGGGCAGGCACAAAAACTGTTTGAACCGCGCCGCGGGGCCGGCGATGAAACTAGCCGGCCTGCTTGCTGGTCGCTCGCCGCGGCTTCGGCTTGGGCTTCGCCTTGTTCTCGCCCTCGAGATTGAGCGCCACTGCGGCGCGGATGAGATCCTTCAAGGCCGCCTCATCGACCTTGTCGCCTTCATGGATGTCGATGGCGCGCCAGGCGTTGCCCTCGAGGCTGGCGTTGAAGAGGCCTGAAGGGTCCTCCAGAGAGGCGCCCTTGGGGAAGGTCATCTTCACGTGGTTCTTGTACACCTCACCCGTGCAGATGAATCCGTCGTGAGACCACACGGGGACCCCTCTCCACTTCCACTCTTCGACAATCTCAGGGTCGGCCTCGTGTATGACTTGGCGCACTTTCGCGAGCGTCTTCCCGCGCCAGTCTCCAAGTTCCTTGATCCTCTCGTCGATTAATGCAGAGGCAGATTCCACCGGGACACGCCTTTTCATGTGCAGCTCCAAACTCGCAGCTATTTTAGCTGTGCAGCTTCCGCAAGGGGAAGCCTCTTCTGGGCGGCATCTGGTCGGGGCGATCCTTTCGAAAGAAGTCGCCCAACGACATGGCCTTTCCACATCCATAATCCCGAAAGGACAAGTACAGGAACGAAGACAAACCGAGTAGCGGGGGCGTAGTTTGGAATTTGGTCAAACGGACTGTAAATGTAACCGCTTATCGGAATGCCCAAGACGATGTGAATCCAGCGAACAATCGAACGTTTGGTGGCATTACTCATAATGCAAGTTCTCCTTTGCTATTGGTTTTCATACCGAACTGCTTGGCGTACTCCGCGTTCAGCCGCTGCCAGCCGCCGAACTGCATCGCGTCGCCACCAGCGATGCGGCCGATGGGAGTTCCGCTGAGAAGGCGATCCAGAACATCGAAACAAATGTGCCAGCCCGCGGCACCCCACGAGATGAAGCGGCGATCGATGTTGTGCCACAGCGTCAGGCGCGTGCCGCCACCAAAGGCTTCGAGTTCCCACCGGATATCGCCGTACTCAAGCACCGCGGGAGCGTCGGCTCGCGTCACCGTTGTTACCTGCGGCCTGCCCGTTCCCACCCAGGTGAGATTCACCGATCCAACCGTGCCCAGGCTGGCATTGGTCACAAAGGGAGCCCACTCACGAAGATGCGCCGGGTCGGTAAGCGCCTGCCAGACTTTTTCCGGCGCGTGGCGCAGCTCTCTGACGAGAATGAGCGTCCATTTTTCGCCGTCCTTTCGTACCTGCGCCCCGCTCGCGGGACCCGGTGTGTACTGCTCGCGAGTGGTCATCTTCCTCTCCTTGTCTCCCTTTTCGGTGGTGTGGATCGATCCATGCGGTCGAGGTGGCGTTTGAGAGCATCCACGTGAGCGGACCGGAACCGGCGGAGCTGCGCCAACGTGCGGAACGGCCGCATTTAGTAGCGTGCCAGCTGCGTGAGCTGAATGAGGTTGCCGCAGGTGTCCTTCAGCATGGCAATGGTCGAGCCGGTCACGTCGGTGGGCGGCATCGTGAACTCGGCGCCGCGGGCCTTGATCCGCTCGTAGTCGCCCTTGACGTCGTCGGTGAAGAACATGGCCGCGGGCTGGCCCTGCTGAAAAATCGCCTGCTGATACGCTTTGGCCGCGGGGTTGTTGTTCAGCGCCAGCTGGAGCTCAGTGCCGTCCGCCTCCTCGGGCGACGCCACGGTCAGCCAACGAAATTGGCCCCGACTGAAATCGGCCTTCTTGGCAAAGCCCAGTACGTCCGTATAGAAGCGCAGGGCCTTGTCCTGGTCGTCCACGTATACGCTGGTCAACTTGATTTTCACTTCGTTTCTCCTTTGTGACGTTCGCGGTTTGGGCCGCGTCGTTTTCTCGTTGTCTTCCTTTTCGTTGGTGTTGATTGATCCATGCGGTCGAGGTGGCGTTCGAGAGCATCCACGTGAGCGGACCAGAACCGACGGAACGGAGCTAGCCAGGCGTCGATCTCCTGAAGTGGTTCCGGTTTCAGCCGGTAGAGACGGCGCTGTGCATCCACCGTGGATTCTACGAAACCGGCCTCGCGCAGCACGCGCAGGTGCTTGGACACAGTCGGCTGCGGCATACGAAGTTGACGCTCGATCTCTCCAACCGACTGTTGTGACGAGACCAGGAGGCTCAATATCGCGCGGCGGTTCGGCTCCGCAATGACTTCGAACACAGATTCCACTCTTTTTATATACTCGACACAGCATATACGTGTCAAGGAATATTTAGCCAGGGCCCCAGGCAACGGTTTCAGCCTGCGTACGGAGATGCACAGTCTGGATCATCACGTCGAGGAATGGACTTTGGTCGTTGAGGGAAAGGAGCCTGCCCCGGGCGGGGGCACGTCTCAAGCGCCGCAGCACTTCTTGAACTTCTTCCCCCTCCCGCACGGACATGGCTCATTGCGCCCGATCTTCGCTTTGGTGACTCTGGTTGTAGCGACACTCCGCGATGAGTGGATCATTCTCCGAAAAGAAATGATCGAGCGAGCGCCGGAGCTTGGCACCGCCGATGCCTTCGAGGCGATGTCAGTCGAGATACGGAGCCTCTTCGACACGTTCAGAGCGGATCGGCCGAAGCGCTATCAGCAGCACTACTGGAAGATGGTCTTCGCCCCGAACCGGCTGCTCGCCACACCGCTGATGATGGAGAAGCTGTCCGACAGAGCATTGGACGCGATCCTTGCGCAGGCTAAGACCGCACTCCGGCAGCTAGAACTGGACGTGGCGACGAGCGGCAACGCCGCGCAATCCGTGCGATCCGACCATCCTACTATTATCGGCAGGATCTTTGCGAGGGTCAGTCTTGTCTCATGCAAGATGAGCCTGAAGGGGATGCTGGTTTCTCACACAAGATGAGCCTGGAGGAAGGAAACGGCATGCTGGGGATTGATCATCAGCATGGAAG
>JAOAPQ010000920.1 GCA_025462965.1 Bryobacterales bacterium | reverse complement strand
AGAAGGCAAACCAGTGTCGCGGCACACAATTCGCGATGTCATACTGAAACACGTGCCTGCGAAAAATCACATGGATCTAACCGGCCGCGTTGCCGTCGTCATAGGAGGTACTTCCGGCATCGGCCGCGAAATCGCGATCGGCCTGGCTGAATCGGGCGCCAATGTCGTCCCCACCGGCCGCCGCGAACAGCAGATCGAAGAGGTCTGCACCGAGATCGAAAAGGCGGGCGTCAAGACCTTACGCCACACCTGCGATGCCGGCAGCCGCGCGTCCGTGGACCAGTTTCGCGATGCCGTCCTGGCTGAGTTCGGACACGTGGACATCCTGGTCAACGCCGCCGGACGCATTTTCCGCAAGCCGACTAAGGACGTTTCCGAAGAAGAGTGGAATGCGCTCTTCGACGTGAATCTCACGGGCACACTACGTGCCTGCCAGTCGTTCCGTCAGCCGCTCGCAGCGAATAAGCGCGGGCGCATCATCAATATCGCGTCGCTGAATTCTTATGTCGCTCTGCTTGAAGTGACCGCTTACGCCGCATCCAAGGCCGCCATTCTATCCTTGACCCGAAGCCTCGCGGTCGAATGGGCCAAGGACGGCGTGAACGTGAATGCCATCGCGCCGGGCGTGTTCCTCACGGATCTGAACTCCGCGCTGCTGAACGGGACCGAACGCGGCAAAGAATTGCGGCTGCGCACGCCGATGGCGCGCTTCGGCAACGCGAAGGAACTGGTGGGAGCGGCGATCCTGCTGGCGTCGGACAGTGCCAGCTTCATAACCGGCCAGTGCATCGCCGTCGATGGCGGATTCCTCGCTTCCGGGGTGAACCAATGAGCGATCTTCGTATCGAAAAATATTCCATCGGAGTAGGTGACCGCTTCGCGCATCAGGCCAAGGCGCAATTGAGCGCTTTCATTCGCGCCGCCAAAGAAGGAGCACAGGCGGTTCCAGTCTGGAACAAGTCGAACCGCGAGCATAACATCGTAGGTTCCCAGCCCACGGCCGTGCGCGCGGCCGCCGATGCGGCGGTGCGCGAGCTTGGCTGGAAGGAGACGTACCATGTCGATGCCGATCACATTAATCTCGGCACCGTGGACCGCTTCATGGAACCGAGCGACTTCTTCACGCTCGATGTAGCGGACGCAATCGGCAAACCTGCCGATCCCGCCGCTGTCGAAGCATTCCTTGCCCGTCATTCCGAACTGATCGGGCGAATCGAGATTCCCGGCATCGCCGAGCCGTTCGAAATCAAGCGCGAGAGAGCGTCGGCGGCGGCATCGAAGTACCTGTTCGCAGTTTCGGAAGCGAGTGAAATCTATCAGAAGATCGAAGGCGCCAAGGGCAAGGGCAAGTTCATCACGGAGGTCTCGATGGACGAAACTGATTCGCCCCAGACGCCTCCGGAACTGCTGCTCATCCTGGCCGCAATCGCTGACGAAAAGATCCCGATCCAGACGATCGCCCCCAAGTTCACGGGCAGATTCAATAAAGGTGTGGATTACGTTGGCGACGTCCAGCAGTTCGAGAAGGAATTCGGAGACGATCTGGCGGTAGTCGCCTACGCGATCAAACAGTACGGGCTCCCGGACACCTTGAAGCTCAGCGTGCATTCCGGCAGCGACAAATTTTCGATCTACGCACCGATCCGTCGCTGCATCCAAAAGACAGGCGCCGGGCTGCACTTGAAGACGGCCGGTACAACGTGGCTGGAAGAGTTGATTGGTTTGGCGGAAGCGGGTCCCGAAGGGCTCGACCTTGCGAAGGAGATCTACGCCGAAGCGTACGGCCATCGCGAAGAGCTTTGCGCGCCGTACGCGGCCGTAATCGACATCGACCCTGCGAAGCTGCCCTCGCCCGAAGAAGTGCGCGGCTGGTCTTCTAAGCAGTATGCCGATGCGCTTCGGCACGACCAAAAGAACGCGTCGTTCAATCCGCACCTGCGCCAATTGCTGCACGTCGGTTTCAAGGTTGCGGCGAAGATGGGTTCCCGTTATCTTGAGATGCTGGATAAGTGCGAGGAGTCAATCGCGCGCAACGTGACAGAGAATTTGTACGAGCGGCATTTGAAGCCGTTATTCCTGGCTAAATAGCCAGCCTATGCTGGATCATCTTTGGCAAGATCTCCGCTTCGGACTCCGCAGCTTGCGGAAGAGTCCGGGAGTGACTGCCAACGCGATTGTATCGCTGGCGTTTGGCATCGGTGCGACGACAGCCATCTACAGCGTGATCCACGCCGTCATCTTCGATCCGTTTCCTTACCGCGACACCAAAACTCTCGCGAGCCCAAAGGTTTCGGGATCCGAGGGGCGATGGGACTGGCGCTTCAATTATTCTCCCGACGAATACCTCGAGATCGCCGAAAAGAACCGCATCTTCGAAGCGACCATTGCATCCACCATCAGCGATGTTGCCTGGACAGGGCAGGGAGACCCAGAACGGCTGCGGGGGAACTATGTCACCACGAATACTTTCGCGGTGCTTGGTGTAGCGCCTCTCGCGGGACGCACGATCACCGCTGCCGATGGCAAGCCGGGCGCGGAGCCAGTCGCTGTTCTGAGCTATAAGTTCTGGCAGCGGCGCTTCGCGGGCGATAGAACCATAGTCGGTCGCACACTGCTCCTGAATGGCCGGATGCGGACCGTCATCGGCGTGATGCCGCCCAGATTCCTTTGGCGCGGGGCCGATGTGTGGCTGCCGGTTGTGTATCACCGGGGTGAGGTCGTGGAAGGAATTCGCGGAGTGCATGTGCTCGGCCGTCTCAAGCCCGACGTCACCGGTGCACAGGCGGCGGTTGACCTGCGCCCGATCATGGAGGAGCTGGCGCGGCGGGACCCAAAAGTCTTCCCGAAGAACTGGCGCGTCGGACTCATCTCCTTCGAAGAGGCCTTCGCTACGACCCTGGATAAAACGTTGTGGATCATGCTGGCCGCCGTCAGCTTGCTGCTGCTGACAGCGTGCGCGAACGTTTCAAACCTCTTGCTGGCGCGCGCGACCGTGCGGGAACGGGAGATGGCGATCCGCCTCGCTCTCGGCGCGAGCCGCACCCGCATCGTGCGGCAACTGCTGACGGAGAGCGTTATTCTTGCGCTGGTGGGCGGAGTCCTCGGAGCCCTTCTCGCCGCGGGAGGAGTTCGCGCCATCCGCGCGATCCTGCCGCCGGGAACTTTCCCGGACGAAGCGCGCATCGCCCTCAACACACCTGTATTGCTATTCGGTCTTACCATCTCCGCCGTAACGTCCGTAATCTTTGGCCTGGCGCCCGCGCTCGAAAGTGTCCGGCGCAATCTATCCGACCCGATGAAGACTTCCGGCAAGGGCATGAGCGGCACCGGCCGTGCCTGGTTGCGCAACGTGTTGGTGGGCGCGGAGGTGGCGCTTTCGCTGATTCTCATGGTGGGCGCCATGCTGATGATTCGAAGCGAGATTGCGATAGAGAGCCTGGATATGGGTTTCCAGCCGGCCCACCTGCTGATCGCCCGCATCCCGCTGTCTCCGGACCGCTACCCCGACGCGGAGCGGCGCACTGCTTTTCTTGCCGACGCGCTGCGGCGCATCGGTTCGGTACCCGGTGTCCGCGCAGCCGCCGTGAACACAAATATTCACCCTTTCGGCAATCGCGCCATGCCGGTCGAAGTTAGCGGCGAGACGGCCCAGGACTCGCGGCCGGTGCAGGTGCACGAAGTCAGCGAGAATTACGCAAAAGCATATGGCTCGCCGTTACTGCGGGGACGATATTTCTCGGAACAGGACATGCGCGCGGGAAGACACGTTGCGGTCGTAAACGAAGCGTTCGTGCGCCGCTATGTCGCCGGCAGCGATCCGGCCGGACGGATTGTTCGCATTCCACGCCTGCGCGATGCTCCTTATGGACTGGTGAACGATTCGTTCCAGGTCATCGGGACAGTCAAAAACCTCTGGAACGACGAACCGACGCACGATGTGATGCCCGAAATATTTCTGCCGTATACAATTCGCGGCATTGCGCAGGTCTTGGTCGTGAGCACGGATATGCCTCCACTAAGCCTGGGTCCGGCGATTCGCAAGCAGATTTACAGCATCGATTCCGCCCAGCCCGTTACGCAAATGGAGAGCATGCCGCAACTGATGGAGGAAGGCACGTTCGCCCGGACGCGTTTCAATCTTTTTCTGTTTTCCGCATTCGCCGGCCTCGGATTACTGCTTGCCTCCATCGGCCTCTATGGAGTGATGTCTTACGTCGTTTCCCGGCAAACGCAGGAAATTGGCGTCCGGATGGCGCTCGGAGCCAGTCGAGCGAATATCGCGGGAATGGTCCTGGTGAACGGGTGCAGAGTGCTTATGGCCGGCATTGCGATCGGGCTCG
>JAOAPQ010000899.1 GCA_025462965.1 Bryobacterales bacterium | reverse complement strand
GGCAGTCAACTACGTTCCTTTTCGCATCCCGATCGAATTCTGACAAGCCCGGCCGTTGCCGCCCGGCCGCTGCCCGAGATTTTTGGTCCCGAGCCGTCCCACTCCTGGTGTTATTACTTCGAGCGGGGCGGTCTCGCAGCCCAGGCTGGTGACTGGGCGCGCGTGGTCCAGCTCGGCGATGAAGCCCGCACACGCGGCCTGTCGCCTGCCGTGCCGCTGGAATGGCTTCCTTTCGTCGAAGGTTATCTGCGCGCGGGTAGGCGCGATACAGCGCTTGACTTGAAAGAAAAGATCCGCGCGTCGCTGGCGCTGGGACCAGACTTCCTCGAAGCCGAATTCAGATCGCATTGAAAGGTGAACCATGCAATCCAAAATAGAAGGTAAGCGTATCGTTGTAACCGGAGGAGCGGGCCTCATAGGATCGCACATCGTCGATCGGTGCGTCCAACAACACGCCCGCGAGGTCGTGGTCTACGACAATTTCGTTCGCGGCAGGCGGACGAATCTGGATTGGGCGCTCGCCCATGGATCCGTGACAGTCATCGATGGCGACATCCGCGATCGGGCTCGTATACGAGAAGCAATCGAAGGAGCCGACATTCTCTTTCATCAGGCCGCGATACGCATTACGCAATGCGCCGAGGAGCCGCGCCTCGCTCTCGAAGTGTTGGTCGACGGCACGTTCAATGTTCTGGAGGCAGCAGTAGAACATCGGGTGGAAAAAGTCGTTGCCGCATCTTCAGCCTCGGTTTACGGTCTTGCGGACGAGTTTCCCACCTCCGAACTCCAGCACCCGTACAACAACCGCACTCTATACGGCGCGGCCAAGGCCTTCAATGAAGGACTCCTGCGAAGCTTCCATGAGATGTACGGTCTCAACTATGTGGCGCTTCGCTACTTCAACGTTTATGGACAACGCATGGACATTTGCGGCGCATACACGGAAGTCCTCATCCGGTGGATGAACGACATAGCGGCGGGACGTCCGCCTATGATCTTCGGAAACGGCCAGCAGACAATGGATTTCGTCTCAGTCGAAGACATCGCCCGCGCAAATGTTCTGGCCGCCGAGGCCGGCGTGACGGATGAGGTTTTCAACGTCGCCAGCGGCGTCGAAACCAGTCTTACCGATCTTGCCAATGCCTTGCTGCAAGTGATGGGATCGGATCTGCAGCCCCAGTACGGTCCTGAACGGAAAGTGAATGCAGTTTCGAGGCGTCTGGCCGATACGGAGAAATCGGCCCGATTGCTGGGCTTTCGCTCGGAGATACCCCTCCAGGAGGGTCTGCGCCGGCTGGTGGCCTGGTGGATGCCCGAACGCAAAGCTATGGAAGTACAGTATGCCTGATGGTGAGATCCCGTTAAGCCGCCCCTGGATGGACGAACGGGAAGCCGATGCGGCGCGGCGCCCTATCTTGTCCGGCTGGGTCACACAAGGGCCTGAAGTGGCCGCGTTCGAGTTGGAGTTTGCCGCCGAGGTAGGTGCGCTTCACGCGTGTGCAGTTTCGAACTGCACCACAGCATTGCATATTGCTTTGCTCGCCGTCGGCGTACGGCCGGGCGACGAGGTAATCACGGTGAGCCACTCGTACATCGCTACCGCCAATGCCATTCGTTATTGCGGAGCCACACCCGTCTTTGTCGACATCGAATCCGGCAGCTTCAATATGGATGCGAACCTGATCGAAGGCGCCGTCACCGCCCGAACCCGGGCTATTCTCTGCGTTCATCAATTGGGAATGCCTTGCGATCTCGCAAGCATTGTTCCTCTTGCCCGGCGCCACAACGTACCTTTGATCGAAGATGCGGCGTGCGCCACTGGCAGCCGCATCTTGTGGAACGGCAGATGGGAACACATTGGCAAACCGCACGGGGATATCGCCTGCTTCTCCTTTCATCCCCGGAAAGTCGTGACCACCGGAGATGGAGGCATGCTGACCACCGCCAACGCGGAATGGGATCGGAAATTCCGGCTCTGGCGACAGCACTCCATGGATATACCCGATACCGTGCGCCATCACGCGCGTCAGGTGGTATTCGAATCCTATCCTGAGATGGGTTTCAACTATCGCATGACAGACATTCAGGCAGCAGTCGGCCGCGAGCAGTTGAAGCGATTGCCGCAGATCGTCGAGCGCCGCCGTGATCTGGCAAGCGCTTACGGGAATCTATTGGCACTTCATCCCGGCATCGGCCTCCCGCTTGAACCCGAGTGGGCTTGCAGCAACTGGCAGAGCTACTGCGTGCGTCTGCCGGATTCCGTCATCCAGCGTTCTGTGATGCAGTTCCTGTTGGATCGCGGGATTCATACGCGCCGCGGGATCATGAACTCTCACCGCGAGCCGGCCTATGCGGATGGCACAGCCAGCCGGAACGGATCGCCGCTGCCCGAAAGCGAGCGCGCTCAACACAACTGCCTCATACTGCCGTTGTTTCATCAGATGACAGAAGGGGACCAGAGTCGGGTTGCGCAATGCCTCATCGATGCCGTCCAGCACCCTGCCTGCCAACTCGGCGTTCAACTCGCTGAATAGAAATCCAGGTCTATATGGAGTGTCTTGGTAGAACAATCTCCAACCAGGTTCGCAATGCCGTAGCCGGCGAAGGGTGCGTCACGGTCGTCATTACGTGCTACAACCAGGCCTCCTTTCTTGCCGATTCCATCGAAAGCGTCAGTCAGCAAGGTAGAACCGCTGAGTTGATCGTGGTGGACGACGGTTCTACGGACGACACCGCTGCGATAGCGTGCCGATTCAACGGTGTTCGCTACATCCGGCAGGAGAACCAGGGAGTTTCTGTCGCCCGAAACACAGGCCTGAGCGAAAGCAAAGGTGATCACTTAGTTTTTCTTGACGCCGACGATCGTTTGTCGCCGAACGCAATCGAGGCCGGTCTGGAATGCTTCCGGAAAAACCCTTGCAGTGGTTTTGTGGTCGGGCGTTATCGCAAGATCGACGCCAGCGGAACATCGATAAGTCAGCCAAACCGGATTTGCGGGGATCGCGATTTTTACTCTGCGCTGCTCAAGGCGAATGTGGTGGGCATGCTTTCAACGGTATTGTTCCGGCGGGCCGCTTTGGAGGAAGTGGGCGGCTTCGATCCACGCTTCCGCGCGAGCGAAGACTACGATATCCTGCTGCGACTGGCAAGGAACTGCGCGGTAAATGAACACGATAATCTCGTGGCGGAATACAGGTGGCATGACCGGAACATGAGCCTGGATTACTTGTTCATGCTCCAGGATTCGATCGATGCGCTCCGCGCGCAATGGCCGCACGCGAAGGGCGATCCAGCCTACCGGCAAGCTCTCAAAACAGGAATGGCAAACTGGCGGCGTCACTATTCATCTCTTATATTCAGCGACATCGTCAAAGGGATAAAGTCCGATGGGTTTCAAATTAGTACTCTGCGTCGCGTGCTCAGGATGGCGGGGACGGCGCCCGCAACCACAGCTGCGTTTGCAAGACGCGCGCTCGAATGGATTAGTACTGTCCAACTTCCGCGATAAGTTCCGCCGCTGCGGAACAGCATGGCAGGCAGACCCTTATGCGGGGCCGCCTGCCATCCATTCGAATCAGTTGAAGAACAGAGCGCTGGCGACGGCGTTTGGTCCGGCCGTCCGGGTGACTCGAAGCGTTACGTGGCCCTTGAGATTCCACACAAGGTACTGACCGTTCGAAAAGCCGGTCACTTGGTTCGTGGCAAGTACCGTTCCTGTAGCGGCGTCTAAGACGTCAATGGTTTGCGCCCGGTTGTAAGCGTCCCAATCCACACAATACAGTGCAACCTGGTGAGCTTGGCCATCGGTGAGATTGATATCCGCGGCGAAAGAGCCGAGGGAATACCATGTGGCAGCCAGACGGTTCGAGCTACCGGCGCTGAACAGCGCACGCTGGTCGGACGTGGATTCAACCCACGTCCACGCAGCTTGCCCCTGGAGACTTACCTGCGCGTAAGCAGGTAAGTTACTGGCGTCACCCGCCAGCACTACCCCGTCTTTGCCGTAAACGCCCTTCCAGTTTCCCTGCGTGGTGGCATCACTGCTTATTAAGGATGCCGATGCCGACCCAGGTTTGCCTGTGGCTCCGGATCCCCCGCCGATGAACACGCCGCTGATTACGCCGTTGGAGCCGGATTGCGTCTTTGTGATTCGGAACACAACATGGCCGGAAACATTCCAGATCACATAATCGCCGCTCGTGAACCCGGCGATACTCCTGCTGTCCAGAAGTGCTCCGCTCGCGGCATCCAGTACGTCGATCTTTTCCGCTCTGAAATTGTTGTCCCAGTCAACGGCGTAAAGAGCAACCTGATGTGCATTTCCATCCGTAAGATTCAGATCGAGGGAGAACGGGCTGGCCGCGTACCAGGTGGACGCAACGTGGTTTGACGATAGCGGGTCCTGCAGCGCACGAACGTCGCTAGTCGAGTTGATCCAGGTAAACAACGACCCATTCGTAGCTGTCAGGCTGGCGTAAGAAGGAAGATTTGTCGACACATTCGGGATGCTGAATCCCGCTGACCCGTAAGTACCCTGCCAGTTTCCCTGCGTGGTCGTGTCGATCTTCTGGAACGATGCGGACGCGGTCCCCGTGCCCGGCTGCGTCACATTCGCCACCGTGATCGTTACTGGCGCGGACGTGCCCAAATTGCCGGACGAGTCTCGCGCTACCGCCGTCAGTGTGTGAGCTCCGTTCGATGCACCGGTCGTGCTCCAGGAGAGGGAATACGGCGGCGAGCTCTGCTCTCCTCCCAGATCGGTTCCATCCAGCTTGTACTGCACACCGGCGACCTGGACATTGTCCGATGCGGTCGCGGTCAGCGTCACCGTACCCGATACTGTCTGGCCGGCGACGGGAGAAGCAATCGCGACAGTGGGCGGGATCGTGTCGGGTGTTCCCGTTCCACTTCCACTATTCGTGGAAAGCACGATGAAAGCGCCGAACTCAGGAGCCGTGGGTACGGGCGCCGCCGGCACGCTGCCAATCGGTTGTGCCACCGACAGTCCGGACATGCTCACCTGGACCACTCCGCCGCTGTACACACCGGAGACCACCGGGGCACCCCAGAAGTTCTCGGCGTCGCGGATTTCGAAGCTCGCGCCGGGCGTGAGGATCGAGGAAAGGTCAACCCCAACCGATGATGAATGAGACCAGTTGAAGACCGCGATATTGCCGCGGCCGGTTTCATATGTATTTGGCCGTACGAAGACCTTCACGCCGGTTGGAGGATTACTAGCCGAGTAGTAAGTGTTGTTAGGATAGCTAGGCGTCGAACCGGCAGTGTCGTAGAATGTGTTTCCACTCACCGAGGCCGACGAGCAATTCAAGTGGAGGGCCGTCCCACCGGCAAAATAGTTATTCGTCACGGTTGCATTCGTGCAGCCCTGGGTTAGTCCAAGATTGTTCTCACCCGACCCGCGCGCGGGCGTGAAATATGTATAGTTGCTGACGAGTGACGGACTCTGGGCCACGACGGAGGTATCGGAACCGATGAGGATATTGCGCTCAAAACCTCCCTCCAGATATCCGTTATTGAACGAGATGTTTCCCGCCATATAGATATTGTTCAGATACCCGCCTGAAGTATAACCATGGATACCATGGCTGAACTGGTTAAAGATAACGTTGTCCTGAATCAGCTTCGTATTGTTCTGATTCTGGGCGTAGATGCCATGACCATGGCCGCGATCGGGAGCCATCCATCCATTGTTGTAGATAACGTTTCCATATACTTCGGAGCCATCGGCCTGCGACCAGAATCCAAAACCTTGATCATTATCATGGACAACCATGTTGATGCACTTCACATTTGTCCCGTACACATTGATACCCCAGCCATTCAACCCTCCGGATCCGGTGGTGCCGGTAGACCGGACGCCGGCGGAGTTCATAACCTCGAATCCCCAGTACCAGGTCCAGCTCCCGTTTATCGTCAGGGCCGTATTGCCCGTGCCGCCGGGAGCTCCGTCGATGGTCGCCCGCTCTCCCGGATATTGCCGGACGATGATTGGCGACGTGGAACTGCCATTTAAGTTGCCCGAGAAATTACCCCTGTAAGTGCCGCCTCGAAGCCAAATTGTGTCTCCTGGCTTGACGGCTGCTGGCTGGGCAAGTGCCGCGGCCAGACTCCATGGTTGTGAAATGGACCCGGTGCCACTGCTACTCCCGCTAGGCGCGACATAAAAATTAGTAGCAAGACCGGGCGCTGCTATAAGTATTAGGGTTGAGAGTGTGCGTATATACATAGTTATCAATCTGGAAATATCGGTCGTTTTTGGGGGGGTCTCAAACGGAGAAGTCTGAGATCAGGTCTATCTTGGTTGATCTCAGTCAGAATCAACCTGTCGCAAGCCGTATGGGGACCTAGCCGCGATTGTAGGTACAAGTTATCATGATTCGTTTGGTATGGCAACGAAGATTTTGACTTGACTTTTCGTTTTTTTGACTCAACTGCTTTGACGTTTGGCTACAGCTACCGGGCGTGAGCTCCGTAAGTTACAATTGGATATCATTCCTGATCGGTCTATCGTGCTATGACTAAGTTACACGGAGCTCAATAGATCGGATCCACGGTTGCAAGCCTGGGTCCACTCCGTAGTCCTCGGCACCGCTCTCGGCAGACGCGGACGTTTTCCTTCCGACTCCGTCGACGAATTACCAGATAAGCCGCACCAGCGGTTCGCGTGCCGGCAGGGGACCAGGTTCTCGACCACGGGCAACACGTCTTTCACTAAGCTAAGGGGACGAACTTATCGTCGACAGTGTCGCATTCTCTGCGACGCTGTCCCGAAGGGCTTGCCGTCGACAATCCGTACTAACTCATACCATGTCGCCTGTTCACTGGCTTCGCCCACTCGCGTCGGCGCCCTCAGTTTGTCTCTTAGTTAGACCGACCTTATCGCTCGATCAGCGAGACATCAGTTCCCGAAAACGGGCATAGCCGGCGCGGCTGACCTGGATCTGAGAGCCGTCGGTGAGCGTGGCGACGCGGGTGTCCTTGGTCTCGGGCTCAATTTTAACGATGCGGTCGAGATTGACAATGTAACCCCGATGCACACGGAGGAAACGGGCGGGATCGAGCGCGGCCTCAAGGCTTCCGATAGTCTGCTGCTTCAGGTAAGTGCGGCGTTCGCTACGCAGGGCGATGTAGTCGTTCTGAGCTTCCGCGTAATCGAGTTTTTCGACCGGGATGATCTGGACCCGCGAGCCATCCTTCACAACGATGCGCTGGGCGTATTGGCCGGGAGCGCGGGCCTGGTTCCG
>JAOAPQ010000893.1 GCA_025462965.1 Bryobacterales bacterium | reverse complement strand
TAAAACTCGCAGTCGTCTGGTCGCCCGTAATCTTGCCGAACAACTGCGGGTTCTTGTAATCGAAAATGCTGCTCGGATTGTTAAACCCGTAGTTATGGAAGGGATTCTGGAAGTCGAAGCGGAACTGAAGGTTTACTCGCTCCGTGATCCGGAAGTTCTTCCGGACTGAGGCTTGCGTATACATGATGCCTGGACCGGTAACAATGTTGCGCCCGGCGTTTCCGGGGGTGAAGCCGGCCGGGACGGCGAAGCAGCTGGCCGGCAATACGGGATTCTCGAGCGCCTGATTGAAGCGATTGCCGCCGATCAAGTTGCCCAGGCCATAAGCCGGCATCGAAATGTTATTGCATGTCAGATTCGGCACCTGGCTTCCTACCGCTGTGGGGAAGTAGTTATTGGGACTGTTCGTAAAGGTAAAGCCGAACGGGTTACCGGACATGAAACTCTGGATCCAGGAAAGATCGTAGCCCCCTACCAGGTAATCCAGGTATTTGTTGTTGTTCAGGAATTTGCGCCCTCTGCCGATCGGCAGTTCGTAAGTGAAGCTGGTGACGAAAACATGCGAGCGATCGTAGCCCGCCCGTCCTTTATTCAAGTTGCGATTCTCGACAGGCGCCACGCCGGTGCACACGCCGTAATCGGTGTCGCAATCGTCAATCGCTTTCGAGAACGTATAGAACGAGTTCAGTACGATGCCTTGCGAATAGCGCTTCTGGAATTGAACTGTGCCCGAGTGGTAAGTGGAATGGCCCGTGTTCGACATGGAGTTGATGGCGCCGAACTGCGTGTAAGGTAAGTAGTTTTGCGGAGCGGCAAAAGCGGCGGCCCGCAGCGCCGGATCGTTCGCACCGAAGCTGGTCGGAAATACGTTGATGTTCCAGCTTTCCACCAGATCCACACCGGCCGAGCCCTGATAAGTAAACTTGAGCAGGTTATTCGTGCCGAGCTGGTACTGCAGGCTCAGGTTCCAGTTCATGACATAGCCGGGATGCAGATTGCCGTCCAACCAGTAGATATTGCGCGAGCTATAGTTTGTTCCGACAAAAGGCGAGCTTAAATCCGAACGGATCGGGAAGGAGACTTGTCCCGGAAACTGGCTGATGCGGTAGAGGGGAGTTGGGTTGCCCGGCGCCTGCTGCTGGGCGACCTGCGACTGGTATTCATCGAACTGCTGGAGCGCGTTGGGGAAGCGTATATCGACGGTATTGATACCGAAGCCGCCGCGCACAACGAGTCTCTCCCTCGGGTGCCACGCAAGACCGAAACGGGGCTGGAAGTTTTTGAGATAGCGGCTGTTCAAGCCGCCACTCGGATGAATGATGCCGCCCACCTTGCCGGTGACCGGATCCACGGTGGTCGGGCTGAAATTGCTGATGAGCCCGTGGGCGGTATGGTACGGACTTTCGGTGGACCACCGCAGGCCCAGGTTGAGAGTCAGGGTTGGAGAAAGCTTCCAATCGTCCTGGAAGTATAAGCTGTGAATGGAATCGCGCGGTAACCATGTGGTTGTATACGCGGTGAAGTTGGCCTGCCTCACGTAACCCAGTTCCACTCCGGCGAACGTATTGCCGGTATTGGGGATTGGTTGCCCGTTCGGCTGCAGACCCGCGGTCATATTATCGAACTGAAAGACGCCGCTTGGCTGGCCGAGTTGGAAGTAATTTGCCTGGAAATTGATAAATTCGTAGCCCATCTTGAAGGCGTGAGTCGAGAGTATTTTGCTGAAGTCGTCGCGGAACGTCCAGGTCTGGCGGATTTGCCGGGATGGTCCGGGAACGGTGAGACCGTACGCGGTATTGAGCGCGGGCGCGGTGGAATTGCCGGTTGCCGCGGTGCCGCTGAAGGATGGGAACAACAGCGGACTGTCGTTCGGAATCCCCAATTGGCCTGCCCAATTCTGATTGTAGGAAGGAACGAGAGTATCGTTCCGGATTCGGTAGAAGCCGATGCGAGCGTCATTCAGCATGGTGGGACCGAAGATCTTGGTCAGACCGGTGGACACGTTCTGCTGGGTGAAGGGCGTATAGATGCCATTAGCTCCGTCAAAGGCGGGGACGGCGATGCTGGTGGGGCGCTGGAAACCGCTTTGAAAATTGTAGGTATAGCTGGCGTAGGCCTTGAGATCGGAATTGAACTGATGGTCCACGCGGCCCGAGTAGTCGCTGAAGAAAGTGCGGGATTTCGAGGCCCACGTGTAATTGCTGACAGGCCCCGTGGAGGTGAGCGACCCGGGCGTGTTGGGCGGGACCCATGGATTGAAGGAGAGGAGCTTGCGGTAGACGGGATCCATCTGGCTGACGGGGATGACGTTGCCGGGAATCGGATCGCGAGTCCAATCGCCATTGGGAAGCTGGCGCGTGGATGCGGGATCGTAGAGTTGCTGGCCGAGACCGCCGAAAGTGAAGTCACCGCCGAGGAGTGCCGGTGTGGGGGTCTGGCTGGTAAAGGCGGCAGACTTTTTCTCGATGAGTTTTTGATACCCGAAGAAGAAGAAGCTCTTGTTCTTCCCGTTGTAGACCTTGGGGATCACGATGGGCCCGGAGAGGCTGGCATCGAGCTGCATGAACCAGGCTGGGACTCCACCTGGGGCGCCGGGCTGTGGGTCCGACGTCTTGTACAGATTGAAGAACTGGCGATGCGTCATTCTGCGCGTGCGGCCGAGATCGGACGCGGTTCCGTGGAGTTCATTGTTTCCACTCTTCTTCGCCACCGTTAGGACGCCGCCGGTGGTGTGGCCGTACTCGGCAGGCAGAGTGCCGGTGACCACCTGCACTTCTTCGACGGAGTTTTCGACAGGCTTGATATCGGTCCCTGTGCTGGATTGGGGATCGTTTCCGAAGACGCCGTCCTCGAAGACGGTGGTTCCGGTGGAGCGTTGCCCCGCTATGTTGAAGCCGCCCAGCGAACCGCCATAGGAGTACCCGTTCATAGTGACGCCCGGACTCAGATTGAGCGTGTTCAGCACGTAGCGCTGATAGAGCGGCATCTTATACAGGAAGTCGCCTTCGGTGACGGTGTTGGTGGAAGAGGTTTCGGTCTCGAGAAGAGTACCCTGGCTGGAGACCTGCACTTGCTCCGTTAGGTTGCCGATTTCGAGGACCGCGTTCACGGGAAGCACGTCACCGACCTTGAGCAGCAGGCCTTTTTGAACGAGGCGCTTGAAGCCGGCGGCTTCAAAAGAGACGTCGTAGGTTCCAGGCTGCAAGGACTGTACGCGGAAGATGCCGGCCGAGTTAGTCTCCGACGGGGACGCGAAGTTCATGCTGGTTTCGGTTACGATGACTTTAACGCCAGCGACGGATGCGCCGCTTTGATCCGTGACTGTGCCGGTGATGGTTGCGCTTCCTACCTGCGCTGTGAGTG
Source organism: Bryobacterales bacterium (assembly GCA_025462965.1). GTDB lineage: Bacteria > Acidobacteriota > Terriglobia > Bryobacterales > Bryobacteraceae > JALYXI01. The sequence continues at coordinate 462 of JAOAPQ010000893.1, read as the reverse complement.
GAAAGTTCGTAACCGCGGCTACTATAAGAATCGCTGCAAGAATAAAACGTAGAAACATCTCTATCCCCTCTTTGGGTCCAAGGGCCTTCGCGATAGCGCGGCGCCTGGCCGGTTGGCCCCAAATATATTGAAGTGCCGTTGGCTTGTCAATGTGTGCTGGCGCGTGAAACTTCACCCGCGCAGCCGCAAACCTATCCGACGTGGCTATGCGCGTGAAAGACTTAGCGGCACGATGGCTGTCAAACGTGATCCTCGATGGCTCTGAGACGATAGTACCTTCAAGCCTTCTGCAGCATTTCGGTCCGGTGCTTGGGAGCAAGCGCCTGCACTTTCGCTATGAACGCGGCTTGTGCTGCTTCGTAGAGTTTGGGAGGCGCTGGTGGTGCGGGTCGGAACGGGAACGCCAACTTCCAGAAAGAACTCTTCCTGGCCCGCTGGCGAGCAAATGCACATCAGCCGCAC
>JAOAPQ010000884.1 GCA_025462965.1 Bryobacterales bacterium | reverse complement strand
TCGAACGCTATGGCGCCGAAGAGAAGCGCATGTTTCCGTTTCCGTACGAACCGGATTACTCCATTTTCGAGAGTGTGCCCGAAGCTCGTTTAGACGCCGTTCGCGGGCAATATGGCCTGCTTCCAGGCCGTCGTTATCTGATCTTCAGCGGCCGCTTTGTTCCGGTGAAGCGCGTCGATTTATTGCTGAAAGCTTTCGCTGAAGTAGCGGAACAACGGCCCGGATGGGACCTGATTCTGATTGGTGACGGCCCTCTGCGCGGACCTCTTCTGGACACACTTCCTCCGCACGTGCGGGCCCGTATCGTCTGGACGGGGTTTATTGCCGACGCGACCAATGTGGCCGCAATCTACCGCTTCGGTGATGTGCTTATCTTGCCGAGCGATGTCGAACCCTGGGGCGTGGTTGTGACGGAAGCTGCTATGTCTTCGCTGGCGCTGATTTGCAGCTCCGTGACCGGCGCTGGCGTTGAGTTGATCCGCGACGGATTGAACGGCCGTCTGTTCGCGGCTGGAGACCCCATTGCGCTTCGCGATGCTATTCTCGACGTGACCAAGGATGAAAACACGAACCGGATGAAAGCCGCTTCGCGCAGGATTCTGGACGATTGGCGGCACTCATCCGATCCGGTGGAAGGCCTTCGAGCCTCTTTGCGTTTTTCCGGAATTATCCAATGAGAACGGAATCCACGGAGTTGCGCGGCATGGATCATGGAACAGGCCAAACGACGCCTTCCCCATGCTGCCTGAATATCACTGCGCACATGGACCATCGTTTTGGGGGATTGACGACCTCTCTGCCCGATTTCTGCGAGGCCCTGCGGAGCACCGAAAGCTACCGTTCCGAACTCGCCGCATTCTGCGTTCCCGGCGAGACCTCGCCCGGACCCGAGAAGCCCGCGGTGTTTCCGTTTGGGCGAGCACGCTGGAGCTGGGATTCGTCTTTGCGGCAGCGTCTGAGACTCTTGATCGGGCAGGCGGACGCCGTGCACATGCACGGGCTTTGGCGGGAACATTGTTCACTCGGCAGTTCGTTCGCGAAAGCCGCCCGAAAGCCTTATCTAATCTCCCCACACGGCATGCTCGAGCCTTGGGCTTTCAAAAACAAGGCCTGGAAGAAAAAGGTGTACTGGAATCTCTTTGAGCAGCGGAACCTGGCTTCCGCGCAATGCTTACGCGCACTGACTGTTGCCGAAGCCGCACAGCTTCGGGATCTTGGCTTGCGGGTACCTGTGGCTGTCATCCCGAACGGCGTATTGGCTCCGCCGGTGATCGATCCGGCACCCTTCTTTCAGCGTTTCCCGGATCTCCGCGACCGGACCATCATTCTGTTTCTGGGACGCCTGCATCCGAAAAAGGGAATTCATATGCTCTGTAACTCCTGGGGCAAAGTGTGTGGCGAGTACCCGCATGCCCATCTCGTCATGGCCGGGCCTGATTCCGATGGACAACAGCAATCTCTCGAGGCGATTGTCGCCGAGCATGGAATCTCCTCACGGGTCACGTTTGCCGGAATGCTTCGCGGTGAGGAAAAATGGGGGGCGTTAAGCGCGGCGAGCTTCTTCACGCTTCCCTCGTACTCCGAGGGCTTCAGCATTGCTGTCCTCGAAGCATTGGCTGCCGGCACGCCGGTGATTCTCAGTAAGCAGTGTTATTTTCCCGAAGTCGGTCAATACGAGTGCGGGTGGACTATCGATCCTGAGCCGGCTGCTCTCGAAAGGAGCCTCCGTGAATGCATGGAGCTATCCTCAGCGGACCGGTTAGACATGGGCGCTCGCGCGCGGCATTTGGTCAACGATCGATTTACCTGGCCTGTGATTGGCGCTAAGAGCGCTTCGGTTTTGGACTGGCTGCTCGGCGGCGGATCGCCGCCTGCCTGCGTGGAGATTGCGGCGTGAGCCCGGCTGGTGGCGAAGTTCAGGTGAATCTGGCGCAATTCGAGAACTCCTGGTATCGGTCCGGCCGCTCCAGATTTACGGAAGCGCTCTGGTTTCTTGTCGGCCTGCCACTGTTGCGCTGCACCATCAACCCGTCGTCGTCTTTTCGGTCCCGGCTCTTACGGTTATTCGGAGCATCAATCGGTAAGAACGTCATCATGCGGCCTGGGCTTCGTGTGAAGTATCCCTGGCTCTTGATTGTTGGGAATGATTGCTGGCTGGGAGAAGATGTGTGGATCGACAACCTGGCGCTAGTTCGGATCGGAAATAACGTCTGTATCTCCCAGGGAGCGTATTTTTGTACCGGCAATCATGACTGGTCCGACCCGGCGTTTGGTCTGGTCGTCCAACCCATCACGGTTCGGGACGGGAGCTGGGCTGGTGCTCGTTGCACCATTTGTCCCGGCGTTGAGTTCGGCGAAGGCTCCGTGGCCGCAGCCGGAAGTGTCGTCGTCAAATCTCTCTCTCCCTGGACGATCTATGCTGGAAACCCCGCGACGGCTACACGTATGCGAGTGTTGCGCGTTAAGTGAACCTTCGGCTGGGATCTTTGGCTGAGAGCACTGCAAAAAAAGAGGGCGTGCAGTTTATGCACGCCCTCGGAACTGAAGAAGAAGAAGGAACTAAACGGCAGACGTCGCTTTGATCGAGCGGCGGCGGACCACAAAGAACAGTCCCGCAATACCCAGCGACAGCATCCCGTAGAATCCAGGCTCGGGAGCTGCAAAGGGCTCAAGGTTGTTCAAGAAAAACGGCTCCGAATAGGCATTGCCACAATTACCGGTTGCCTGGGAGGCGGCAGAGCAGCCTGAGGGCGCCGTTGACCAATTGAACGACGAGGTTCCCTGATCGAAATTCTTAGCGTTCGTCTTGACAAGCAGAACGGCAGTATTTTGTCCTGGCTTTACCACCGAGCTCAAGTTAACGTTGAGGTTGGAACCATTGGCGCTCCGTTCTACATTGAGGATCGAAACCGGGGTTTTACCTTTGAACTCAACATTGTTACCGTCACCAAAGAAATTGCCGGCCACGTTGGACTGCA
>JAOAPQ010000869.1 GCA_025462965.1 Bryobacterales bacterium | reverse complement strand
GTTGGCTCTCAAGACTGATCGGAACCGTCCTCGGAGTGGCATCTGAAACTACGCGCGAGCTGCCGGAGTCTCTCGACCAGATGGCCAATCGGGCTGAGCTTTCGCGCCCTACGAAGAATGCGAGTTGTTTGCCGTCTGGGGACCACTTCGGACTGCTAATCGGCAAGAGCAGATCGAGTGAAAACTGCCCACCCAATTGCCCACCCAGAGGGGTACTTTTGGTGTCAAAATTCAAGTTTTACACCAAAATATTTGCTCTGTAATCAAGGAGTTAGATAGGAGGAGTTGCTTAACACGCAGGAGGTCCGGGGTTCGGGTCCCTGCGCGCCCACCATTTGCTTAATTCTCCGGACCGGACACATGGGTAACAGTTCTTCCTGGGCGGCCTGCGCCATGAAGATCGCCTGGAGAAGGACGTGGCCTAACATGGAATTTCTCCGGATCACCTCACTCCGCAACATGTTCGTAGGAGAGCGGATATCGAAGGTACTAGCGCACGCATAAGATCTTCACATCTCCCGGGTACTGCCGCTCTTTAAAAGGGTTCTGTGGTCTGATCGGCATGGACTTCTACCCTATCAGCATGCCGACCGCGAAGTTCGCAACAAAACCCGAACATGTTACTCCATATGGCGCAGCGGTTTGCGACGGATATTTTGATCGAACGGGAACGACACTCTGTTCAACGCATCTTCTGTACGCCGAAAATTTGTGGTTCGCGGCCCTCAGCCCGCGCCGCCTTCAAAATTGCATTCAACAGTCCCGGGAACCGCGCGTTCAAATCCGCGGATCGAACTGAATTGATATGGCGCGTCCCTTCGATACGCGTCGAAATAAGTCCCGACTCACGCAGGACTTTAAAGTGATGCGAAAGGCTCGATTTCGGCATTTCGATACCGCACTCGTTACAAGACTGCTCTCCCGCGTCCGAGATATTCCGCACAAGATCCACGCGTACCGGATCGCTCAACGCATACAACACGCTGCTCAGCGATATCTGATCTCGGAACGGCTGTTTCGCGGCTCTCATGGGCGCACCACCTTTCTATCTGTCATACTAGATGCGCCATACAGCCTGAAAGTTGAATCGTTCGAGAACTATCGAACATCTTAGCACGAGATGTGGATAGTCAGACTTGCCCTCAACCGCCCATATACCTTTATAGTGGCGGCCATCTTGATTCTGCTGCTCGGCGTATTTTCCGTCGCGCGGATGCCCACCGATATTTTCCCCGTGATCGATATCCCGGTGGTTAGCATTATCTGGACCTACCAAGGTTTGCCTACTCCCGAGATGGAGAAGCGCGTCACCACGTTCAGCGAATTCGTCCTTGCGCTGGTGAACGATGTGAAGTCGATTGAATCGCAGACGTTGAACGGCGTCAGCGTCGTCAAAATTTATTTTCATCCGACCGTGCGTATTGACGCCGCGATGGCCCAGGTGACCTCCGCTGTGCAGGGCATCCGCTTCCGCATGCCGCCCGGCATCAACCCGCCGTGGATCTTGCGCTTCGGCGCCGACACGGTTCCTGTCATCCAGTTGAGCCTCTCGTCGAAAACGCTCTCCGAAGCAGCACTCTACGATTACGGCATCTTCCGCGTGCGACAGCAGCTATCCACCGTTCCCGGAACGTTGCTTGCCCGCGCCCTACGGTGGAAAGGCGCGCCAGATCATGGTCGACATCGACCAGAACCAGCTTCTTTCGAAGGGACTGACTTCCATAGATATCGCGAATGCCATCAATTCGCAGAACCTGATGCTGCCCAGCGGCTCGCAAAAAATCGGCAGCCGTGACTATACCGTCAGCCTCAACGGCAACCCGGTCTCTCCGGTCGAGCTAAACAACATCCCGCTAAAGATGACGGACCGCGCGATGATTTACCTGCGCGACGTCGCCAACGTCCGCGACGGTTACGCCGTCCAGACCAACGTTGTGCGCTCTAATGGCGAGCCCGCCGTTTTGCTCAGCATCATGAAGACCGGCGCGGTTTCCACGCTGGCCATCGTCGATGAGATCAAGAATCGCATTCTCCCCACCAGCCGCGCCGCCGCGCCCAAGGGCCTTCAGATCAAAGAACTCTTCGACCAATCCTTCTTCGTTCGCGCCTCCATTCAGGGCGTGCTGAAGGAAGGCGTGATCGCAGCGCTCCTTACGGCTGCAATGATTCTCCTCTTTCTCGGGAGCTGGCGCAGCACGCTTATCATTGCCGTTTCGATTCCTCTCTCGATTCTCTCCTCGATCATCGCGCTCAGCGCCATGGGCCACACGCTGAACATCATGACCCTCGGCGGGCTCGCCCTCGCGATTGGCATCCTGGTAGATGACGCCACCGTCACCATCGAAAACATCCACAGCCACATGGGCGGCAAGACCCTACGTGACGCTGTTCTCGACGGCGCATCTCAGATCGCGGTCCCAACGTTTGTTTCCACCCTCACAATCTGCATCGTTTTCGTTTCGGTCGTGTTCCTCACCGGACCGGCCAAGTACCTGTTCACGCCCATGGCGCTCGCCGTGGTGTTCGCCATGGCCGCTTCCTATCTCCTCTCCCGAACGCTCGCCCCTCTGATGGTCAACTATCTGCTCGCGAAGGAAGAGCACTCCGAAGAACCGCGCAACGCCTTCGAGAGAATCCACACTCGCTTTAACAACGCCTATGAACGCCTCCGCATCCGGTACGTCGATGCGCTCACATGGGTGCTGGACCGCAAGCGCGTTGCCGGCATCGCCATGGGCGCCGTAGTCCTGGCGGCGTTCGCGCTCATGCCCTTCGTCGGCCGCGACTTCTTCCCCTCCGTCGATGCCGGTCAGATCCGCATGCACGTTCGCGGGCCCGCCGGCCTTCGCGTGGAAGAGACGCAGGCGCTCTTCGGTCGCGTGGAAGAAGAGGTGCGCCGCGTCATCCCATCTGACGAGATCGAGCTCGTTCTTCAAAACATCGGCAAATCTCAGGAATCCTTCAACCTGGCGTTCGGCGATGGTTCCATGATCGGAACCTTCGATGGCGAGCTCTCCATTTCTCTCAACGGCGAGCACCACGCCCCTTCCGCCGAGTACATCCGCAAGTTCCGCGATGTCCTGCCCAGGATGTTTCCCGGCGTCTCTTTCTACTTCCAGCCGGCCGACATCGTGACCCAGATCCTCAACTTCGGTCTGCCCGCTCCCGTCAACATCCAGTTCGGTGGCTACGACCCGAACAACTACGTGCTTGCGCGCCAGATGGCGGAGCGCCTCAAGCGCGTCCCCGGGGCCGTTGACGTTCATCTGCACCAGGTCGTCAATGGCCCTGATATTCGCGTGGATATCGACCGCACTCGCGCCGCCGAGTTCGGCCTCACCCACCAGGACGTCTCGAACAACGTGTTCGTCTCTCTTTCTTCGAGCAGCCAGGTCCAGCCCAACTTCTGGCTCGACCCGCAGATGGGCATGACCTATCTGGTGGCGGCCCAGACGCCGCAACGCGCCCTGCAATCCATTAACGATCTGCAGAACACGCCGGTTTTTGCCGGCAAGAACGGAAGCCAGCCGCAGTTGCTCAGCAACCTCGCGAGCCTGCGCCGCGGCATCGCCCCCGTTAACGCAAACCACACCAACGTGCAGCCGGTGTTCGACATCTACGCCGGCGTTCAGGATAGCGACTTGGGCTCGGTTGCAGCGGGCGTCAACCGGCTTGTCAAAGAGTTCACTCCCAAGCTTTCACCGGGCAGCACCATCACCGTTCGCGGTCAGGTCCAGAGCATGAACGAAGCATTCTCGCGGCTCGGCATGGGCCTGGTCTTCGCGGCCGTGCTCGTCTACCTGCTGATGGTCGTGAACTTCCAAAGCTGGAAGGATCCGTTCATCATCATCACGGCGCTGCCTGGCGCGTTCGCGGGCATCGTCGCGGCGCTGTTTGTCACGCAGAGCACCTTCAACGTGCCGAGTCTGATGGGCGCCATCATGTCGATCGGCGTCGCGACGGCCAACAGCATCCTGCTCGTCACTTTCGCAAACGAGCGGCTCGAGGGCGGCGATACTCCCCTCGAAGCGGCCATCGCCGCAGGCGCCTCCCGGCTTCGTCCCATCTTGATGACCGCGTGCGCCATGGTCATCGGCATGTTGCCCATGGCGCTCGGCTTAGGCGAAGGCGGCGAACAAAACGCTCCGCTCGCCCGCGCTCTGGTAGGCGGCCTGACCATGGCGACGCTCGCCACGCTCTTTTTTGTCCCCGTAATGTTCACCGTGATGCATAGCAACCAGCCTTCAGGAGGAACTCAATGAGCAACCCGATTCTCGACCCAACGGATGACGTTGTTTCCGTATCCCAGCCCGGCCGGAAGAGCCGGACCGCATTGTTTGCCGGGCTGCTGCTCGCGGCTCTTGTTTTTGGCGGCGTGGTGACGGCGCGCGTGCAGAGGCACGGCGCGGCAGTCCGCTTTTCGCAGGAAGCCTCGGGCAGCAAGCCCGTGGTCAACACCGTCCTGACAAGCGCGGCTCCCGCGATCGTCGATCTCATTCTGCCCGGCAACACCGAAGCCGTGGTGGTTGCCGATATTTATGCACGCGCCACTGGCTACGTGAAATCGCGCTCCGCCAATATCGGCGACCATGTGCGCGCCGGCCAGTCGCTCGCGCAGATCGAATCGCCCGAGCTCGATCAGGAGCTCGCTCGCTCGCGCGCCACCGTTGAAGAGTCTCGCGCGATCTGGCGCCAGGCGCAGGCCAACGTAACTCGCGCCGAAGAAACCGTCGTTGAAGCACGCGCCCGCCTGGAGCAATCGCAGGCCAACGAAGCGCTAGCCTCCGCGACGTCCGAACGCTGGACGCGCCTGGTCAACAAAGGCGTGCTCCCGCGGCAGGAGGGCGATGAGAAGAGCTACGCCTACAGCGCCCGCCGCGCGGAAGTGGCAGCCGCTCAAGCCGGCATCAAGACCAGCCAGGCAA
>JAOAPQ010000866.1 GCA_025462965.1 Bryobacterales bacterium | reverse complement strand
CCACCGGAACCGGCGCAGGAACCACACCGCCGCAATTCTAAGCAATCATTCCTCTGACAAGAAAGGCGGGCTGCTCACAAGAATCCTGAGCAGCCCGCCTTTCTTTTTAGCCGTTCTAGAGCTTCTCCAACTGCCCCAAAAGCACGCCTAGCCGCTGCGCCGCCTCGCGATCGCCCCCAAAGCGCAATGCCTGATACCCGCTCGTGAACTCCTCCACCACTGTGGCCACATCCGAAGGGGGAAGCGTCGCCGCGAACTCCGCCGGTGTAAACCACGGAGGCTTCTGGTAACCGCGCCGCTTCATCAACTTCAGCATCCGCTGATAGAGCAGCGTCGCATCGGCGGACGATACGAGCCCCGCTCGAACCTTCCGGGAATGGCGCCAGCCCTCCGCATACCGCCACAGCATCCGGCCCGCGACCACAAGCAGCGCGCAAGCCGTGGCAATGGCGAGCAATGTTCCGCCAAAACGGGACATCCCCGACCCCGCCTTCGTCCGCCACGCACGAAAATCCGGCGCAAAGTCCCAATGTACGCCGCGCGTGCTTGCTTCCAACCTTTGCGCCAGGGTGACTTGCCGGCCCAGGTCGTAGTTCACCACCCACTCCTGCCAGAACGTATCCGCGGCATCGAGGAACAACGCAAGCCGCGTGGAAAGCGCCGTCGCGGCAGCCCTGGGGGCCGCCGGAGTCGGGTCCAACACCGTCCAGCCTACGCCCGGAAGGAACGCCTCCACCCAACTGTGCGCGTCGGACGCGCGAATCACATAGAGTCCCGACATCGGATTGAACGTGCCGCTCTGAAAACCGTTCACCAGCCGCGCGGGCGTTCCGAGAGTCCGCAGCATAACGGTCATCGCGGAAGCGAAATACTCACAGTGGCCTTTCTTGCGGCTAAAAAGAAAATCGGCGAGCGGATCCGCCGGCGCGTTCGCGGGAAGTTCCAGCGTGTAGGAATACCGCAAGCGCAAATACTTTTCAAGCATCACCGCGCGTTCCGCATCCGTTCCCGTCCCGGCGATATTCCGCGCGAGTTCCGGAATCCGAGGATCGAGTGGCGGGAGCTGCAAATATCTGTCCCGCTCCCGATCTGCAAGCACCAGGCCCGGCGCCCACCGGCGGGTGAACGGGCTCCGCGGGACAAAGCTCGACACCTCATACCGCATGTTTTCCGCGGGCGCCGACCCAACGCGAAATCCGTCCGTTGCCGTGCGGATGACGCGGATGTGTTCGATATTGAGGAACTCGGGGATCCCCGCCACGAACAGGGCGTCCGAATCGCTCGCGCTCAGATCGACTCCATAAGAGAAGCGCTGCCCATCGGTGCGGCTTCGCTGCCAGTCATCGGCCAGCGCGATCGGTGTCCGTTGCGAGAGCGCGGCCCGGCCCTCGAACGAGGGATCGCTCCAGCGCTTGCCGTCAAACTGACTGAGCGCCGCGCCACGCCATTTCAGGTTGCCGGGCATGCGGTCGGAAAAGGGCCTTACATGCATGAGGGCCCGCGAATCCTTCTGAATCTCTCCGACCTGCCCAAGCGTCACCTCGTTCCCGAAGCCGGTGAGGTGAAATCGCGCGGAAATAATATGCCGGAAGGCCGCGTTTGCGGTGCGCGGGAGCAGGATGAACAACCCGGAAGTGAGCACCAGAATTCCCGCGGTGATGAGCGCGGTGAGCAACGCGAGCCGTGGAGAGAAGCGGATGTTGTGGCCGCGCGCCACCTGCCCCGGCCTTTGGAGCGACCGGCGGATCTCTGCACTGGTGAACGCCGCTATCGCGCAGGCCAGATAAACGGCGAGAAACGCGAAGAAGTTCAGATTCACCGAGATCATCGCCGCGGCGACAAGCTCCATCAACGCGATCGCCGATGTATACAGATAATCCCGATTGGTGCGTGCCGTCAGGATCTTCATCACCGCCAGGAAACAGACCAGGTGGACGGTAGCCTCCAACAGACCGCGCGAGAAATAAAAGTAATCCGCGGCAAAGAACGCGATATAGGACACGGTCAGCAGATTGACCGCGATTTCGGGAATTTCGAACGTAACCAAGCCCGAAACCAGCACGGCGCGGAGCAGCAGGCCGATGCAGACCAGAACGATGGTAGGGACGTCCAGAAACCCCGAACCGGCGACCGCCAGGAACCCGGATGCCACAAGCCCCAGAAGCGCAAGCTGAAAGAATCGCTCGACAGCGCCGGCGGATGAGGCGCTGAATCGCACCATGTTTCTAGTTTAGTCCGAGGCCGGCAGGCTCTTTTCAAGCGTGCCGACCAGCGCCGTCAGCGCCGCCCGGTCCGCCTTGTCCCACCTGACTACGACGAAGTAGCGACGGTCGAAGAATGTTACGCTGTTCGCTTCCGCCCTCCACCGCTGCATCATCTCGAGACCGGCTGCCTCCGACTTCAACCGGTACAGGTCCACGTGTACCGTTCCCGGACCCACGTATTCCGCACGCCAGGACTCGCGAAAGCCGAGTTGCCGCACAGTCGGGGGCGCGGACGCCGGCTCAGTTCTATTCAACGATTTCAGCTGCCATCCGAAGGCAGCGCTCTCTGGAAGCTTCGGCGGTTTGCCCGTGCTGCTCGAGCAGCACATCAGAACCAGTAAACTGAGGAGACTGC
>JAOAPQ010000372.1 GCA_025462965.1 Bryobacterales bacterium | reverse complement strand
TGCTTGCCTTGATGTTGACGCACACCAATTTCAGCGTGTCATCCGGAGTTGGCTTCCTCGCTTTATTCGGCGTTTCGGTCCAGACCGGCGTCATCATGCTGGAGTACATCAACCAGCTCCGCGCGCGGGGCCATTCGGTGGAAAGCGCGGCCATCGAGGGCGCCGTTCTGCGTCTCCGGCCGATCATGATGACCTCGCTCGTCGCCACATTCGGCTTGCTTCCCGCAGCCATGTCGCGGGGTATCGGCTCGGATGCGCAGCGACCGTTCGCGATCGTGATTGTGGGCGGACTGCTGGCCGCGCTCATGCTAAGCATCTTCCTGTTGCCGACTCTGTACGTGTGGTCCGCTGGTCCAAGAGATGTGCTTCCTGCCTCGGATCCGCAGTTTGAAGAAGCTTAGTCGAATCGGCAGGGAACCGTTGTAAGCTGGATGAGGAGCGCATCCGCAGAGCCGGCGCTGGCTTTCAATTTTTGATCCAACACTCAAAAATAAGGGAGCCTGCTCAAGCAGCGCTGGTGCGATGGTCGTCGCCGGGAAAACCGGGGAATGGCCCCTAAAGGCGTTCGGTGGGTTCCCGCCCTTTCTAAAAGAAGGGTCAAAACGGGAGTTGGTAAGGCCGAGCGGTGCGCTCCTACCTGATCAGGCTTGCTTTTCCGCCGAAGGCGCTTTTGCGGCGGGCGGGGCTTTGTCGGCGGAGACAGCTTTTTCTGCCGGCGGGGCTTTTTCTGGCGGCGGGGCCAGCTTCACCGCGCTCGCAGCCATTTTGCCGGTGCGATCCATTCCGAGTTCGTAGATCACCTTGGTGCCAGGCGTCAGGTCTGCGGCTTGTCCTTCGGTGAGGCGGGAAATATGGAAAAAGACGTCCCTGCCGCCGGATTCCGGCCGCAGAAATCCAAAGCCTTTTTCCTCGAAATAAGTGACGATGGACCCGATTTGTTCGGCCGGAACGTCGGAAGCGCCCTCGGACTGGGCCTGCCCTGCCTGTGCAGGCCTTCCGGTCTTGTCGCCGACCCCCTGTTTCAGAAGGGCCATGTCTTCGTCGGTGAGCTCTCCAGGCCGTGCGGCGGCCTGTGTGGGCATTTTCATGCCCGGATTTTTCTTAAGCGATTCTTCGAATAACCGCTTCTGTCTCGCGTTCAAGTATTGTTGTCCTGGTAGTTACTGCGCTGCCGCGACCGGCGTAGCGACGGCCTTTGGCTTTCTGGCGCGTGAGGCGCGCTTTTCCACGGGAGGCTGACGGTCGCTCTTCTTGAGGGAGGCCGCGACCATTTGCGATACGAATTTTTTTTCACCGTGATCGTCGAATTTGATGACGATCCGCTCCTCGGTGTGGGAGAGAACCGTACCCAGACCGAACTTTTGGTGTTCAACCTGAGCGCCCTGATTGTAGTTGTTCGATGCCATTTGTTTAGAGGGTTACTCCTTGTACGCCCCAAAGTGGTACGCCCCAAAGTCAATTGGGAATGGGAGTGATGGATTCACGTTGGGATCTACCAGCTATGATATCATACTCCGCTCTCTTCGGCCAGCGATGCCGATTGTAGGGTCCCGCCCTGAGCCGCGAGAGCCGAACGCGGTTAGACGATTTGGCGGCCAAAACGTTAGCGTTCGCCGTCGTAAACGTTCATCTCACCCCTTGCGTCTGCGCTCAATTTTGTGGCATTGTTTACAAAACAGGGTCTTAGCTCGCATTAGTTTGTAACAGTTCACGTTCGCCCGTAGCTGGCCCTGCCTGGAAGGAATCCTTGAACCTCAACCGAACTGCGCCGCTTGGTATCATTGTTTCACTTTTGACGATCGGTTTGAATGCTCAGACCGGCACTTCGCGCATTGGTGGCACCGTCAAGGATGCCACCGGGGCTGTGGTCCCCGGCGCGAAAGTAACCGCTCTCGAGAAGCGAACGCAAATCGCGGCCAATACCAGCGCAAACACGGAAGGCGATTTTCTTTTCACCAATCTGCAGCCTGGGCTGTACATGCTTACGGTTGAATCTCAGGGATTCCGCTCAGCTGTGCTGAACGATATCGAACTGACGGTTTCCAGCACGGTTACCCAAATCGTAAAGCTCGAGGTGGGCCAGACGACTGAAAGCGTCGCTGTTGAAGCGAATTCGGCGGTCGTCCAGACCACTGATTCCGACATTTCGCGCTCTCTGAGCATGAAGGACGTCGACCTTCTTCCCCAGCTGAACCGGACGCCTATCACGCTGGCTATCTTCCAGCCCGGCGTGCAGATCGACGTTCGCGCGGGCCAGGACGCCAGCTTCTCCCATGTGAACGGCCTCAGGCAAGGCAGCAATAATTCGATGCTGGACGGCATCGATGTAAACGATTCCTCCGTGCCGCGCCTCGGCCTGAGTCTCACGGCCAACAACACGGATTCTGTCGAGGAGTTCAATGTGATTACCGCCGCAGGCAAAGCCGAAAACGGGCGCAACGCGGGCGCGCAGATCCAACTCGTCACCCGTTCCGGTACGAACATGTTCCATGGCGCCGCCTTCGACTACCTGCGAAACACGGATCTGAATGCGAATGACTTCTTCAATAACCAGTCGGGCGGCGCGGTCCCGCAGTATATTCGCAACATCTACGGCGGGTCGTTTGGCGGCCCGATTATCCACAATAAGACCTTCATTTTCGGTAACTTTCAAGGAACCCGAACGCATCAGGCTGCTATTCATGAGCGCACGGTCCCTACCCTCACGGCGAAGCAGGGCATTTTCCAATATGTGGCCAACGGAAGCGTGCAGCAGTTCAACATCGCGGCGAATGACCCCCTTCACATCGGCATCGATCCTGCCGTGGCGAAGGAATTGGCGCTGTTCCCGGCACCGAACAACAACGATGTCGGAGACGGCCTGAATACCGCCGGT